>JAAZAQ010000055.1 GCA_012514225.1 Clostridiales bacterium
ATCAGGCGCTGGTCCGTGAAGGGGGTCGGCGCAAAGTCGTTGTAGTCGGTTTTGGAAGAGATGCGCGCGGGGATGATGCGGAAGGAGTCCGTCGTCACCCCGCTGTCCCTGACGTTGAACTTGATCTGGAACAGGAAGGTGCTCATGTCGCTGGGCTTGTTGTTGCCGGCGAAGCTGAAGTTCCCCAGCGAATAGACGATGTAGCGGTCCTTGTACTTCTCGATCGGGTTGATGCGGTGGCTGTGGTGTCCCAGCACCAGGTCGGCCCCCGCGTCGATGGTGGTCCGGCCCAGCCGGACCTGGTTGGCGTTGGGCTTGTAGTCCAGCTCCTGCCCCCAGTGGAAGCTGACGATGACGATGTCGTGCTGCGCCTTGGCGCTGGCGACGTCCTGGGGCACCTGCACCAGCAGCTCCTCGACCTTCTCCCGGTATTGCTGGTAGGTGAGCATGGCGATGGACACCCCGTTCACCTTGTACACGCCCATGTTCGAGGAATCGCTCCACACGATGCCTGCGGCGTCCAGCGTGGCCTTGGTCTCGTTCAGGCCGGTTTCGCCGTGGTCCATGACGTGGTTGTTTTCCAGCGCCACCGCCTCGATGCTGCCGTCGGTCAGGATGCTCACGTATTCCGGCGGGGCGGAGAAAACGAACTGGTTGCTGCTCTTGTAGACCGGCGCCGTGGTCAGCGTGGACTCGAAATTGACGAGGGTCAGGTCGTCCTGTTCGAGGATTTCCTTCACGTTGCGCGTCACGAAGTTCAGGTCGCCGCCCTGGCGCTTCAGCTCGCGCTCGAAAATGGAATCCCCGCGCTTTCGCACGTCCCCGCCGATGGTGGTGTCCCCGCCGGCCGTCACGATGACCTGGACGGTGCCGTCCTGGAACACGCGCTCCGGGGAAGGGGTCGCGCCTTCCGGCGCGGCCGTCTGCCCGGGGACGGCAGCCGGCGGCTCCGGGGTGGTGTCCGCCTGTGGCGCAAGCTCAATCAGCGACACCTCGTCGTCCGCGCGGGAAACGTTCAGGGAGAACAGCAGCAAGGCAATCAGCAGCAGGGAACCCAGTCTTCTCATCACTTCTCCTGTTTCAGCTTTTCCAGGAAGGCGCCGATGCGCTCGAACGCCTCCATCAGTTTGTCCACCGCCGTCGCGTAGCAGCAGCGGATGTGGCCTTCCCCGCTGGACCCGAAGGCTGAGCCGGGCACGCACACCACGTGGTATTCCGTCAGCAGCCGGTCGCAGAACGCCTCGCTGCTCAGGCCCGTGTGCCGGATGGAGGGGAAGGTGTAGAAGGCGCCCCTGGGCTCGAAGCAGGGCAGCCCCATGTCCCGGAAGGAATCCAGCGTCAGCCTGCGCCGCCGGTCATAGCTCTCCCGCATCCGGACGACTTCAGCATACCCGTTTTCCCGGCCCTGCCGGAGCGCGCTCCAGGAAGCCACCTGGCTTTGCCGGCTGGCGCACATGATTGTGTACTGGTGGATGCGGGACACGGCCGCCACAATCGGCTCGTCCGCGCACAGGTAGCCCAGGCGGAACCCGGTCATCGCAAAGGCCTTGGAGAACCCGCTGATGACCATGGTGCGCTCCCGCATCCCCGGGAAGCCCGCGATGGATTGCTGGCGGAACCCGTCGTAGCATAACTCGGCGTAGATTTCGTCGCTCAGGACGAACAGGTCGTGCCGGACGGCCACCTCCGCGATGGCCGCCAGCTTTTCCGGCGGCATGACGCCCCCGGTCGGGTTGTTGGGGTAGGAAAGCACCAGCACGCGGCTTTTCTTCGTGATGCAGCGCTCCAGGTCTTCCGGCGTCAGCTCGAAGCCGGTTTCCGCGCGCGTCGGCACATAGACCGGCGTCCCGCCGGCGAACATCGCGCAGGCGCCGTAGCTGATGTAGCAGGGTTCGGGGATGAGCACCTCGTCCCCCGGGCTGACCAGGGCGCGCATGGCGATGTCGATGGCCTCGCTGGCGCCGACGGTCACCAGGGTTTCGGTATGGGGCGAATACGAGAGACCGAAGCGCTCCTTCAGGTACAGGGCGATTTCCTCGCGCAGCGGCTGGATGCCGGCGTTGGTGGTGTAGGAGGTCTCCCCGTCCAGCAGGCTGTCGATCGCGGAGTTGCGCACCTTGAACGGGGTGACGAAGTCCGGCTCCCCCACGCCCAGGGAAATCGCGTTCTTCATCGTGCCGGCCACGTCGAAGAAGCGGCGGATGGCGCTGGGCGGCACGGCGCTGACGGCGGGGTTGATGAATCGTTCGCTCACGGTGAGACAGTCAGCCTCCCGTCCGCGTCCGGCTGGTCGAACACCACGCCGTCCTGCTTGTAGCGTTTCAGGACGAAGCTGGTGCTGGTGCCCGTCACGGTTTCCAGGGGGCTTAAGCGCTCGGACACGAACTGCGCCAGCTCCTTGAGCGTGGGCGCCGCCACCTGGATGAGCAGGTCGTAGGCGCCGCTCATCAGGTAGAGGCTGCGCACCTCCTCGAAGCTGTTGATGCGCTTGGCGACCGCGTCGAAGCCGAAGTCGCGCTGGGGGGTCACCTTGACCTCGATCATCGCCTCGACCAGGTTGCGCTCCGCCTTGTCCCAGTTGACCACGGGGCGGTAGCACAGGATGACCCGCTCCCGCTCCAGGCCGTCGATAATCCCGGCCAGCTCCCGCGTGTCCATGCCCAGCATGGACGCCATCTTTTCCAGCGGAATCCGGCAATCCTCGTTGAGCAGGTCCAGGACCCGCCTCTGTTCTCCGTTCATTTTGCTCCTTAGAAAATCCCGCTGATGACGCCGTCCTCGTCCACGTCGATGGCAAGGGCCGCGGGCTGCTTGGGCAGGCCGGGCATCGCGATGATGTCCCCGGCAAAGGCGACGACGAAGCCCGCGCCGCCGGACAGGCGCACGTCGCGGATGGTCAGCTCGAAGCCCTCCGGCGCGCCCAGCTGCTTGGGGTCGTCGCTGAAGGAGTACTGTGTCTTGGCGATGCACACCGGCACCCCGCCAAAGCCGTCGTCCGTCAGCTGCTGCAGAATCTTGCGCGCCTGGGCGGTGAAGGTCACGCTGCCGGCGTGGTACACCTTCCTGGCAATCGCCTCGATCTTCTCCTTCAGCGGCAGGCCGATGTCGTAGGTGAACTGCAGCTGGCTTCCCTTGCCCTTGTCGGCCACGGCGGCGACCGTCTTGGCCAGCTCCTTGGTCCCCTGGCCGCCCTTGGCCCAGCCGTCGGAGAACTCGCAGGGCACCTTCTCCGCCTTCATCAGGTCCTCAAGCGCCTTGATCTCCGCGTCCGAATCGGTCACGAAATGGTTGATGGCGACCACGGCGGGCAGCTTCCACACCTTGCGTACGTTGCGCACGTGCTGCAGCAGGTTCTGGGCGCCGGCCAGCAGGGCTTCCACGTTCTCCCGGCCCAGGTCGGCCTTCAGGACGCCGCCGTGGTGCTTCAGCGCGCGGATGGTGGCCACGATGACCACGCAGTCCGGGCGCAGCCCGCTGGCGCGGCACTTGATGTCGATGAACTTCTCGGCGCCCAGGTCGGCGCCGAAGCCGGCTTCCGTCACCACGTAATCGGCCAGTTTCAGCGCCGTCCGGGTCGCCGTGACGGAGTTGCAGCCGTGGGCGATGTTGGCGAAGGGGCCGCCGTGGATGAGCGCGGGGGTATGGTCGATGGTCTGGACGAGGTTGGGCATCATGGCGTCCCGCAGCAGCGCCGTCATCGCGCCCGCGCAGCCGATCTGGGCGCAGGTGATGTTCTTGCCGGAAAAGTCGCGGGCGACCACGATGTTTCCCAGCCGCTTCTTCAGGTCCTGCAGGTCGCCGGCCATGCAGAAGGTCGCCATGACCTCGCTGGCCGCGGTGATGTCAAAGCCGTCCTCGCGCGGTACGCCGTTCTTGTCGCCGCCCAGGCCGCCGACGATGCTGCGCAGCTGGCGGTCGTTCATGTCCATGCAGCGGCGCACGCGCACCTGGCGGGCGTCGATGTTCAGGGCGTTGCCCTGCTGGATGTGGTTGTCCACCATCGCGCACAGCAGGTTGTTGGCGGTCGTGATGGCGTGGAAATCGCCGGTAAAGTGGAGGTTGATGCTCTCCATCGGCAGCACCTGGGCGTAGCCGCCGCCCGTCGCGCCGCCCTTCATCCCGAACACCGGGCCCATGGACGGCTCCCGCAGCGCCAGCATCGAGGATTTCCCGATGGCGCGCAGCCCGTCCGCCAGGCCGATGGAAACCGTGGTCTTCCCCTCGCCCGCCGTCGTCGGCGTGATGGCGGTGACCAGGATGAGCTTGCCCTTCTGCGGCTTGTCCTTCAGCCGGATGGGGTCCACCTTGGCGACGCTGTCGCCATAGGGCTGCAGCGCGTTCGTAGGAATCCCGCAGTCCTTGGCGATTTTGGTGATGGGAAGCAGCTTGGCTTTCTGGGCGATCTGGATGTCGTTCATGGTCCCCTCCTGTCAACAATCTATTTGATTATAAGGTATCCGAAATCAAAGGGCGCGCGGCGCCCGGGCCTCACCTGGCTTCCGAGCGCCTGAGGGACACCGCGGACAGGCAGGTCAGCATGCTTTCGTTGAGGTGCTTGGCCATCAGCGCGCTGAATTCCGTCTCCTCCC
>JAAZAQ010000393.1 GCA_012514225.1 Clostridiales bacterium
CTGTTCGCGGGAACGCTGGTTTACCTCTACCAGGCGATGCCCTTCCTGTGATGAATCAACGCAGAAGCATCTCCATCCTGGGCTCCACGGGCTCCATCGGCACACAGGCGCTGCAGGTGGTGGACGCCCACCCCGGGCGTTTCCGCGTGGCTGCGCTGACCGCGCACGAAAACCACAAGCTGCTGTTTGAGCAGGTGCGCAGGTACCGGCCGTGCGTCGCGGGCTTGACGTCCGGGGAGATTCAAATCCCCGCCGACCTGCGGTTCTGCGAATGGTTTTTTGGAGAAGACGCCCTGCGCCGTGCGGCGGACGCCCCCTGCGACGACGTGCTGGTCAGCGTGGTGGGCATGGTGGGGCTTCAGGCCGTCCTGCTGGCGCTGAAGGCGGGAAAGCGCGTGCTGCTTGCCAACAAGGAAGCCCTGGTGGCAGGCGGGCAGGCCGTGATGAGCCTGTGCGCGGACAACCTTGCGTCGCCCGCCCTGCTGCCAATCGACAGTGAGCATTCCGCGATTTTTCAATGCCTTCGCGCGGCGGACGGGAACCCCTTCGAGCGCATCATCCTCACCGCGTCCGGCGGCCCTTTCAGGAACTGGAGCGCGGAACGAATCGCGGGCGCGACGCTGAAGGACGCGCTGAAACATCCCACCTGGCGCATGGGGCGGAAAATCACCGTGGATTCGGCCACGATGTTCAACAAGGCGCTGGAAATGATGGAAGCCCGATGGCTTTTCAACGCGACGCCGGCGCAGATCGAGGTCGTCGTCCACCCGGAAAGCATCGTCCACTCCCTGGTGGGCTTCAGGGACGGCGCGGTGCTGGCACAAATGGGAATGCCGGACATGCGCGCCCCGATTTCCTACGCCTTGTCGTTCCCGGAGCGGATTCCCTTCGGCGGGAACGCCTTGCGACTTCACGAGCTGGGTACACTTCACTTTGAGCCGCCGGACACGACGCGCTTCCCCGCCCTGCGTCTGGCCCGGGAAGCGATGGAAGCGGGTGGAACCGCGGGCTGCGCGCTCAACGCGGCAAACGAGTGCGCTGTGGACGCTTTCCTTCGGGGGCGGATCGCTTTCCGCAACATCACGCCCGTGGTCGAGGAGACCCTGCAGACAGTGGGGAGCGGCCCGGCCGGCAGCCTCGAGCAGGTCATGCGGGCGGACAGCGACGCGCGCCGCGTGTCGCAGCAACTGATATCCAAGGTTTATTCGGAGGAACCATGACGTTCTTATATATTCTGGCAGCCATTCTGCTGTTTGGCGTCCTGATTACCGTACATGAGGCGGGGCATTTTTTCGCGGCCAGGGCCCTAGGCATCCCGGTCAGGGAGTTCGCAATCGGCTTCGGCCCCAAGCTCTACAAATGGAAGCGGAAGAAGCATGAAACGGAGTTTTTCCTGCGCGCGATTCCGCTGGGCGGTTACTGCGCGTTTTACGGCGAGGACGACACGACCGGCGAATTCAAGGACGACCCGCGGCTGTTTTCCAAGTACCCGGTCTGGAAGCGGCTGCTGACCATCCTGATGGGGCCGGTGATGAACCTGGTGCTGGCATTCCTGGTCGCTGCGCTGTTGTTTTCGCTCAGCGGGGTTCCGGTGGGCTCCGGTCCGTTTTCCACCACCGTGCAGTCGGTTTCGGACGGCGGAGCGGCGCAGGCGGCCGGCTTGCTGCCCGGCGACGTCATCCTGCGGGTGGACGGGCAGCCGGTGACGGACAACCTGTCAGAAATCGTCGGACGGCAGCCGGGCGGCGTCAGCCGGCGCTTCCAGGTGCAGCGCGTGGTTGACGGTCAGCCGGCCACGCTGGAACTGGACGTGATTCCGGCGTATGACCCCGGGGAGGGACGCAACATGATCGGCATCGTCATGAGCGTCAGCCAGCCTGTTACCCTGGTGAGGGGCAGCCCGGGCGACATCCTGCGGCACGCCTACAACCTGTCCTACCAGGCGGGCTCGATGGTGTTCCGCGCCATCCGCGACCTGTTCACCCGCGGCGAGGGGCTGGGCGAGGTTTCCGGCGTCGTCGGCATCACCAAGATGATTGTGGACGAAATCAGCCGGACCCAATGGGAAGGATACCTGTACCTGATGGTCATCATTTCAATCAACCTGGGCCTGATGAACCTGCTGATTATCCCCGGGCTGGACGGCAGCCGCATCCTGTTTTTAATCGTCGAAGCCATCCGCGGGAAGCCGATTGAGAAGGAAGGCTACGTCCACGCGGCGGGCATGGTGCTGCTGTTCGGGCTGATGATTGCCATCACTTTCCGCGATATCCTGAGGCTGTTCTGATGGGGAAGACAAGGCAGGTCAAGGCGGGAAACGTTTTCATCGGGGGCGGCCATCCGGTGAGCGTCCAGTCCATGACCAACACCGACACCCGGAACGTGGAAGCGACGCTCGCCCAAATCCGGGAGCTGGCGGACGAGGGGTGCGACCTCGTCCGGATTTCGGTATACGACCGTGATTGCGCGGCGGCGGTGCGCCGGCTCTGCGACGAAAGCCCGGTGCCCCTGGTCGCCGATATCCACTTCGACCATGAACTGGCCATCCTGTCGGTCGAAAACGGCATCAGCAAGCTGCGCATCAACCCCGGAAACCTGAAGGGCGAGCGGGAGGTCCGGAAAGTCGCCTACGCCGCCAAAGCCCATGGGATTCCTATCCGGGTGGGCGTCAATTCCGGCTCCGTGCCCCGGGATATCCTGGCCCGGGACGGCGGGGTGACCGCGCAGGGCCTGGTGGACAGCGCTCTGGGCCACGTCAGGATGCTGGAAGCGGCGGGGTTTGAGGACATCGTGCTGTCGCTGAAGGCCAGCGGCGTGCCGCTGACGGTGGAAGCCTACCGGCTGGCCTCCAAGACCTTCGCGTACCCGCTGCACGTCGGCGTGACGGAGGCCGGACTGCCCGGGCAGGGCACCCTGAAATCCGCCATTGGCATCGGCGCGCTGCTGCTGGACGGCATCGGCGACACCATCCGTGTCTCCCTGACAGGCTCCCCCGTCAACGAGCCAAAGGCCGCGCTGGACATCCTGCGGGCGGTCGGCCTGCGCGGCGGGGTGGAGCTGGTTTCCTGCCCCACCTGCGGGCGTACGGAGGTGGATATCGAGGGCATTGCACGGGCAGTCGAACAGGAGACCCGGAAGATGAAGGGCCATCTCAAGGTCGCCGTGATGGGCTGCGTTGTCAACGGGCCGGGGGAGGCCAGGGAGGCGGATATCGCGCTGTGCGGCGGGAAGGACAGCTGCGCGCTGTATCTGAAAGGGAAATTTGTCCGGAAGATAACCGGCGACCCGGTGCCCGAGCTCATCCGGATGATTCGCGCGGAAACCGGTGAAACCACGTCGGGAGACGGCTGAAGGCATGGACAAGCAGTTCTTTTTTGAAGCGCTCGATCTGCTGCTGCCTGAGCTGAAGGGCAGCCTGCAGCTGTCACACGTGGATTACTTCGAGGGGAAAAAGCAGGCGGTCGCCTACTTCACCTCCCATGTTCTCGTCGCGGACAGCCAGTTCGCGCAAATCCGCAAGCTGTTGCAGCGCCTCTTCCCGCAGTTCCGGGTCGCGCTGCGGGTGTCCTCCCCGGGCCTCGCGGGGGATTTCCTGGCGAACCCCGGCCGGTACGCGGCCGTCTTCAAGCCAATCTTACTGAAACACTACCCGGCGTTGACCCCCTACCTGGATTCGTTCAAATGGGCTGCCGCGGAGAACGGCATCTCGCTTGAAATCCCGGACCCCATCGCCTTTGACTATATGGGCCGGCACACCGTCCGCAAGCGGCTTGCGGACGCGATTTTCGACATCTTTGAAATCCGGCCGGAGATTGCGGTTCAGCTGGCACAGGACGCCGAGCGGCGCACCCGGCTGCAGGCGGAGGAGCGGAAAAAGGAAGAAGCGCTTCTGTCGATGGAGCCGGCCGTGCCTGCGCCTGCGCCGAAAACGCCGGCCAGGAAAAACCCCCGGATTCTGGGGGGCAACATCACGGCGGAACCCGTGCCCATCAAGGAACTCACGGAATTATCCGGCTGGGTCACCATCGCGGGCAGGGTGGTGAGCCGTGATGAGCGCAAGATCCAGAACAGCAACTCCGTGCTGCTGACGTTCAATCTGACGGACAACACGGACAGCATCGCCTGCAAGGCGTTCCTGGGCTCGAGGGGCAGGGGCTATCCCGGCGCCGCGGAGGCGGAGGGGGGCGCCGGGGAGGAAAAGCGGAAGATTGCCGAAGCCCTCGAACGCATTCATCCGGGGGCCGGCTTGAAGGTCCGGGGCGAGTGCGCGATGGACCCCTATGACAACGTGCTGACCCTCAAGGTGCGGGACATCGTCTCCTACGACCTTCCAAAACGGACGGACGGCGCGAAAGAGAAGCGGGTCGAGCTGCACGCGCACACGCACATGAGCTTTATGGACGGCCTGGTCTCCGCCGAGAGCCTCATCAAGCGCGCGGCGGAATACGGCCATCCTGCAATCGCCGTCACGGACCACGGCGTGGTTCAGGCGTTCCCCGAAGCCTTCTCCGCCGCGAAGAAATATGGCGTCAAACTGATTCCCGGCATGGAAGGGACCCTGATGGACGATACGGGAATCGTCCTGAAGCCCACGGACGACGGCCTGGGCGAGCCGATTGTCGTACTGGATTTCGAGACGACCGGTCTCAACCCGCGCACCGACCGCATCATCGAGATCGGCGCGGTCCGCATTCACAACGGGCAGGTCGCCGATTCGTTCTCCATGCTGGTCAACCCCGGGATGCCGCTGGATGACAAGGTGGTCAAAATCACCGGCATCAGGGACTATATGCTCAAGGATCAGCCAAGCGCGGAGCAGGCGCTGCCGCAACTGATGGCGTTCATCGGCTCCTCCCCGCTGGCAGCCCACAACGCTGCCTTCGACATGGCATTTTTAAGGGAAGAACAGGCCCGGCTGGGCCAGCCCTTTGACTTCCCGCAGATTGACACGCTGGCGTTCGCCCAGAAGCTTTACCCGGACATGAAGCGGTACCGCCTGGTTGATGTATGCCGGAAGCTGGGCGTCACGCTGAAAAACGCGCACCGCGCCGTTCACGACGCGACCGCCACCGCGCAGTGCCTGCTCGTCATGCTGGACGCGGCCAGGGAGCGCGGGGCAACAACCTTGAAGGATGTCAACGACACGGTGACCGGCTACAACCGGAATACCCGCAGTCACCTGACCATATTGGTCGCCTCGCAGGAGGGCATGCGCAACCTGAACCGCCTGGTCTCCCTGTCGCACATGAAGCATTTCCATCACGAGCCGCTGCTGCCCAGGGACCAGATCGAAAAGTACCGGGAAGGGCTGCTGCTGGGCAGCGCGTGCTGGGAAGGCGAATTGTTCCAGGCCGTACTTGAAAAGAAGAGCGCTTCAGAAATCGAGCGCCTCGCGAGGTTTTACGATTTTATCGAAATCCAGCCGGAAGAAAACGCGGCGGAACTGGTGAGAAGAGGCGTGGTCGCGGATGCGGGGCAATTGAGGGCCGTCAACCGCGCGCTGGTCGAAGCGGGGGAGAAGACGGGCATCCCGGTCGTTGCGACGGGCGACGTGCATTTCCTGGACCCGGAGGACGCCATCTTCCGCACCATCGTGAAAAACAGCCTGCCGATGGAAAAAAACGGCTGCGATGAACAGCCGCCCCTGCATTTCAAAACGACGGGGGAAATGCTTGAGGACTTCGCCTGGCTGGGGGAGGGGAAGGCGCGGGAAGTCGTCATCGATAACCCTCGGAAAATCGCCGGCATGATTGGCGACGTCCGCCTGTACCCGGAGCATCCGGAACACAAGACGACCTTCGCGCCCGTGTGGGAGCACGCCGAGGAAGACATCCGCGAAATTACCTGGAAGGAAGCCGCCCGGCTTTACGGAGACCCGCTGCCCGAAGCGGTGTCCCGCCGGATTGAGAGGGAACTGGGCGCCATCATCGGCTATGGGTATGCGACGCTGTACAGCATCGCCCAGAAACTGGTGAAAAAGTCCCAGGATGACGGATACATGGTGGGGAGCCGCGGTTCGGTCGGCTCATCCCTGGTCGCCACGCTGTGCGGCATCACGGAGGTGAATCCCCTGCCGCCGCATTGGCGGTGCGGGGAATGCAGGACGGCCGACTTTGAAGCGCCCGCCGCCGTACAGGTGGGCAGCGACCTGCCAGACAAGGCCTGCGCGCGCTGCGGCAAGCCGATGCGCAAGGACGGATACGATATCCCCTTTGAGGTTTTCCTGGGCTTCGAGGGCGACAAGGTGCCGGACATCGACCTGAACTTCTGCAGCGAGTACCAATCCACGGCCCATGCCCAGGTTGAGGAGCTGTTCGGGAAAGGGTACGTCTTCCGCGCGGGAACCATCGGGACGCTAAGGGACAAGACCGCCTTCGGCCTGGTGCTCAAGTACCTGGAGGACCGTGGGCTGCAGGTTTCGCAGGCGGAAAAAAGCCGGCTGGCCCAGGGCCTGGTTGGCGTGAAGCGAACCACCGGGCAGCACCCGGGCGGGATGGTCATCCTGCCGAAGACCTATGAAATCAACCAGTTCACTGCCATCCAGCGCCCGGCGAACGACC
>JAAZAQ010000394.1 GCA_012514225.1 Clostridiales bacterium
CCCGCAGCCTGTCGACCGCCTCACCCACGGCTTCCGGCGGCGTCCCCGCCTGCTCCGCAAGGCGCTCCGCGCCGGCGGCTTCCAGGATGCCCCGGGCGTTGTACCGCATCCCGATATCGCCCTCCACGGTGCGCTTGGCGTAAGGCTCCGGCAGTCCCCGGAGCAGCACGTTGGGGTTGGACGGATGGCCTTTCGCGATGGAATAGACGTCCGTAGTCGCGCCGCCCAGGTCGACGGCGACCAGTTCCCCGAGACCTTTGGTTTTCTTCGTCCCTTCCGACAGCAGGGTCAGCGCGTCCAGGACGGCGGAGGGCGTGGGCATCAGGATATCGTCCAGAATGGCGCCCGCCCGGCTGAGGCCTTTGGCGCGGATGATGTTCCTTAGGAAGACCTCGCGCAGAATCTGCTGCACAGGCGCGATGTCCAGCCGGTTCATCTCCGGCATCACGTTGGGCGCGCGGTAGACGGCGCGGCCGTCCCGGCCCAGGATGCCTGCGCACTCCTCCTGCGCGCTGCGGTTGCCGGCGACGACGACGGGGAAATTGCCCCCGGCTTTCGCGAGCGCGCGGGCGTTTCCCAGGATGACTTCGCTGTTCCCGCCGTCGGTGCCGCCGGTCAACAGGAGGATGTCGGGCTTCGACCGGGTGATTTCATCCAGGTCAGCGTTCGTCAGCTGGTAAGCGTAGGTCTTGATGACCTTGGCCCCCGCGGTGAAGGCGGCCAGCCGCGCCGCCTTGCTGGTCAGGCTGGGCACCAGCCCGCAAACGACCATATTCAGCCCGCCCGCGGCGCTGGAGCAGGCGAGCTTGACCGAGAAATCCAGCTTCCCGCAGGCGCCTTCCAGCTTCCCAAGCGCATGCCCGAGGCCTTCTGAGATGTCCGTCGCCGCGGTGGTAAAGGCCTGCGCGCGGCCCAGAATCCGGGGCGTCTCCGGATCGACCGCCGTCACTTTGGTGTAGGTGGAGCCGAAGTCAATCAGCAGAATCGGCTTCATCGTGCTCCAACCGCAGGTCGCTGCGCAGCGCCGCGATGCCCGCCTCGGGCGTCGTGCCGGGACCGAAGACACGGTCAAACCCCATGTCCAGAAAACGCTTCTCAACCTCCGTGAACGGCTGCTTGCCCACCACGATGTTGCCCCCGACGTACAGCAGGATGCCCTTGAGCCCCGCCTCGTCGCATTTCTCACGGAACCCCTGGCAGTCCAGCTCGCCGTGCCCGTACAGGGAAGAGACGACGATCGCGTCCGCAGCAGACTCGATCGCCGCCTCGATAAACTCTTCCTGCGAGACCATCACGCCGAGGTTTACCACGTGGAAACCGGCGTCCCTGAAAGCGTAATTGAGGATTTGGTTGCCCACCGCATGCACGTCCGCCCCAATGACACCCAGGACCAAGGTTTTTCCCATATGTCCGCCTCCGATTGCTTGTCCACCAAAGGATAGCCTCCGGGGATACCCTTGTCAACCGGCTTTCTTGTCGTTTCATGCAGTAATGCATATAATGAAGCGGCGGACGCGAATGAAACACGGAAAGGAGCCAGCGATGAGAATCGGGCTGTTTACGGATACTTTCCTGCCCGTGGTGGACGGCGTGGGCCGGGTCGCCGTCGCCTATGCGGAAACGCTGCCCAAGCTGGGCCATCAGGTCACCGTCGCCGCGCCTTTGCACGACACCGGCCACCGCGGCGGATATCCCTTTGAACTGGTCGACTATACCGGCTTCAAGGTGCCCACGGCGCCCCAGTACAAGACGGGCACCCCCTCCATGGACGCGCATTACCGGAAGCGCATGGACATGATTCC
>JAAZAQ010000395.1 GCA_012514225.1 Clostridiales bacterium
CGGAAACGGATGGGGTATATTGGCAACAGGATTAGCACTCATCTCGAATGAGTGCTAACAACAGCAAGAGGAGCAAGGAGGAAACCATGAACGTCAAACCTTTGGGCGACCGGGTCGTCATCAAGAACGTGGAAAGCGAGGAAACCACCAAGGGCGGCATCATCCTGACGGGGACGGCCAAGGAAAAGCCCCAGATGGCGGAGGTCATCGCGGTGGGTCCGGGCGGGAACGTGGACGGCAAGGAAATCACCATGCACGTGAAGGCCGGGCAGAAGGTCATCTATTCCAAGTATGCCGGCACGGAAGTCAAGCTGGACGGCGAGGAGCTCATCATCGTGCGCCAGTCGGACATTTTGGCCGTTGTGGAATAACAACAAGCGAAGGAGCGGATAGAAAATGGCAAAGCAGTTGAAGTTCGGCGACGACGCGCGCCGCGCCCTGGAAAAGGGCCTGAACACCCTGGCGGACACCGTCAAGATCACCCTGGGCCCCAAGGGCCGCAACGTGGTGCTGGACAAGAAGTACGGCGCCCCCTCCATCACCAACGACGGCGTGACCATCGCCAAGGAAATCGAACTGGACGACCCCTTTGAGAACATGGGCGCCCAGCTCATCAAGGAAGTCGCCACCAAGACCAACGACGTCGCCGGCGACGGCACCACCACCGCGACGCTGCTGGCGCAGGCCATCGTGCGCGAGGGCCTGAAGAACCTGGCCGCCGGCGCCAACCCCATGGGGCTCAAGCGCGGCATCGAGCAGGCCACCGAGGCCGCCGTGGAGGCGCTCAAGGAAATGTCCCGCCCGGTCTCCGGCAAGCATGACATCGCGCAGGTCGCGGCCATCTCCGCCAGCGACGAGACCGTCGGCAAGCTGATTTCCGACGCCATGGACATCGTGGGCAACGACGGCGTCATCACCGTGGAAGAGTCCAAGACCATGCTCACCGAGCTGAACACCGTGGAAGGCATGCAGTTCGACCGCGGCTACGCCTCCGCCTACATGGTCACCGACCCGGACAAGATGGAGGCGGTCCTGGAAGACCCGCTCATCCTGATCACCGACAAGAAAATCAGCAACATCCAGGAAGTCCTCCCCGTGCTGGAGCAGGTGGTGCAGGCCGGCAAGAAGCTGCTCATCATCGCCGAGGACGTGGAAGGCGAGGCGCTGGCCACCCTGGTGGTCAACAAGCTGCGCGGCACCTTCACCTGCGTCGCCGTCAAGGCCCCCGGCTTCGGCGACCGCCGCAAGGAAATGCTCCGCGACATCGCCATCCTGACCGGCGGCCAGGTCATCTCCGAGGAGCTGGGGCTGGAATTGAAGGAAGCCACCCTGGACATGCTGGGCAGCGCCCACACCGTCAAGGTGGACAAGGAAAACACCACCATCATCGACGGCGCCGGCTCCAAGGACGACATCAAGGCCCGCGTCGCCAGCATCAAGAACCAGATTGAGGAGACCACCAGCGATTACGACCGCGAGAAGCTGCAGGAGCGGCTGGCCAAGCTGGCCGGCGGCGTGGCGGTCATCCACGTGGGCGCGGCCACCGAGGTGGAGATGAAAGAGCGCAAGATGCGCATCGAGGACGCCCTGGCCGCCACCCGCGCGGCGGTGGAAGAGGGCATCGTGCCCGGCGGCGGCGTGAGCCTGCTCAACGCCATGGGCAAGGTGAAGGAAGCCATGGAGAAGGCCCAGAACGACGAGCGCACCGGCATGTCCATCGTGCTGCGCGCCATCGAGGAGCCCATCCGCCAGATCGCCGTCAACGGCGGCGTGGACGGCTCCATCATCATCGACACCATCGCCCGCAGCAACAAGAAGGGCTACGGCTACGACGTGGCCAAGGGCGACTACGTGGACATGATCGACCGCGGCATCATCGACCCGACCAAGGTGTCCCGCAGCGCGCTGCAGAACGCGGCCAGCATCGCGGCCCTGGTGCTCACGACCGAGTCCCTGGTGACCGACATCCCCGCCCCCGAACCGGCGGCGCCGGCCGGCGGCGGCGGCATGGGCGGCATGTACTGAGAACTGCCCGCAAAGAACCCCGGGGCCGCCGCATCCGCGGCGGCCCCGGATTGTCGAAAAAGGTCTGCGGGCCTTTTTCGATCCGGAGGATGGCTGCGGAATGTTTTCGCTGTTCGCGAAAACGCCCCGCGCGTCCGGCAGAGCCGGACGACACGATCATAATCGGTGGGCTGCCGCCCCCCGGAGCCCCCTGCATCATCCTCTGTAGTAAGGATATTTGACAGCCCCGGGGCCGCCGCATCCGCGGCGGCCCCTTCATCTCCCGGAAACGCCCGCGGCGGCTCCCCTTGATACGGGAATCCGTTCGCGGGCGGGCGTTTTTTTATCTTCACGCACAAGAACCTTCAAAAGGCGGGTTTCCGTCCGTTCGCATCCGCGCCCTTGCCGGGCGGCCCCGGCAGGAGCGTCAGGCTGTCAAAACCCTTCCGCGGGGACGAAAAGCGGGGGGAGGCGGGCCGCCGCCCGACCCGGCCTAAATCCGCTCGACCGTGCCCTCCCAGGTGCCGATGTGCCTTTGGCGCGAGCTTTCATCATACCAGTGTTTGGTTACGGTCTTGGCGCGCGTGTAGAACCGGACGCCATCCACCCCCAGGACGTGCGTGTCGCCGAAGAAGGATTCCTTGTTCCCGCTGAAGGGGAAGTACGCGGAAGGCACGGGGATGCCAACGTTGATGCCCACCATCCCGCTGTCGGTCAACAGCTCGAACTGCCTGGCGTAATACCCGTTCTGGGTAAAGATTGCGCTGCCGTTCCCATACCGGTTGGCATTGATGACGGCCATGCC
>JAAZAQ010000056.1 GCA_012514225.1 Clostridiales bacterium
AAAAAGGACGGCCCGGTCTTCCTGGACGTCATCACCTACCGCATCTCCGGCCACAGCCCCTCGGACTCCAGCTCCTACCGCACCAAGGAGGAAATCGACGAGTGGGAGGCCCAGGACAGCATCCTGTCCTACGGGAAGGAGCTGGTCAAGGCGGGGGTCTGCAAGCAGGCGGAGCTGGACAAAATCTGGGCGAAGGTGCGCGAGGACATGGTGCGCAACCTCAAGCTGGCCATCGACGACAGCGTCTCCCCCCACATCCCGCTGCAGACGACCGACCCGGACTACATCGCCAACCTGATGTTCTCCAACAAAAAAATCCGCGCCTTCGACGAGAAGCGCAAGCCGGAGACCCTCCTGCCCCGGGAGGAATGCCCCCGCGTCCAGCAGCTCGCCAAGAAGGAGCGTTTCGGCCTGGACAAGGACGGCAAGCCCGTCTCCAAGAACCGCGTCTACCAGCTGCGCGACGCCATCGCCGAGCCCATCATCAACAAGTTCTACGAGGACCCCACCCTCATCGCCTTCGGCGAGGACGTGAGGGACTGGGGCGGCGCCTTCGCCGTCTACCGCGGCATGACTGAGGCCCTGCCCTACCACCGCCTCTTCAACACCCCCATCTCGGAGGCCGCCATCGTGGGCGCCGCGGTGGGCTACGCGATGTCCGGCGGCCGCGCGGTGGCGGAGCTCATGTACTGCGACTTCCTGGGTCGCGCGGGGGACGAGGTGTTCAACCAGCTGTCCAAGTGGCAGTCCATGTCCGCCGGCATGCTCAGGATGCCCGTGGTGCTGCGCCTGTCCGTGGGCAGCAAGTACGGCGCCCAGCACTCCCAGGACTGGTCCGCCCTGCCCGCCCATATCCCCGGGCTCAAGGTGGTCTTCCCGGCCACGCCCTACGACGCCAAGGGCCTGATGCAGTCTGCCCTCAACGGCACGGACCCCGTGCTGTTCCTGGAGAGTCAGCGCATCTACGACGCAGCGGAGACCTTCCATGCCGGCGGCGTGCCGGAGGAGGAGTACGAAATCGCCTTCGGCGACCCGGACGTCAAGGTGGCGGGCTCCGACCTGACCATCCTCTCCATCGGCGCCACCCTCTACCGGGTGCTGCCGGCCGTGGACATGCTGCGCGAGAAGTACGGCCTGTCCACCGAGGTCATCGACGCGCGCAGCATCGTGCCCTTCGACTACCGCAAGGTCGTCGAGTCCGTCAAGAAGACCGGCCGCATCATCGTCACCGGCGACGCCTGCGAGCGCGGCAGCGTCATGCGCCAGATGGCCTCCACCATCACCGAGCTGGCCTTCGACTACCTCGACGCGCCGCCGGTCGTCATCGGCGCGCGCAACTGGATCACCCCCGCCCACGAGCTGGAGGAGTCCTTCTTCCCGCAGCCTGAATGGTACCTGGATGCCGTCAACGAGCGCCTGCTGCCCCTGCCCGGCCATGTGCCCGCCCGCAACTTCACCATCGGGGAGCAGCTCCGCGACAACCAGCGCGGCGTTTGAGGAAGAAATCGCACAAGGAACGCGGGGGAGGGCGCTTTTGAAAAAGCGCCCTCCCCCGTGCCCCCTCCCAGAAAACCTGATTGAATATGACAAGCAGCCGCGTCCTGACAAGCGCTGCACCCGCGGCGGCTTGCCGGGGGTTGAACCAACCCCTCCTCCCGGTTCCGGGCTTGATTAAAACCGGCTCCGCGGTGTATGAACCACTACATGAATGAGCCAGGGGACGATATCCCCGGCGTCCCCTGAAAGGAATTCCTGATGCCCAACCGCCTGTACGAAACCCCCGGCACCGACCCCGCGCTGAACCTGGCCGTCGAGGAGGCGCTGCTGCTGTCGCAGTCGCCGGAGCCGGCGCTGTTCCTGTGGCAGAACGCCCACACCGTCGTTATCGGCCGGGGGCAGAACGCCTGGAAGGAATGCCGGACGGCGCTGCTGTCGGAGGAGGGCGGCACGCTGGTGCGGCGCACCACCGGGGGCGGTGCGGTCTACCACGACCTGGGCAACCTGAACTTTTCCTTCGTCATGCCGCAGGGGCTCTACGACGTGACCCGGCAGCTGGACGTCATCCGCAAGGCGGTGGCGCGCTTCGGCATCGAGACGGCCGCCTCCGGCCGCAACGACATCGTGCTGTCCTCCTCCGGCGCCAAGTTCTCCGGCAACGCCTTCCGGCACCTGCCGCTTTCCTCCCTGCACCACGGCACCATCCTGATGGATGTGGACGTGTCCCTGCTGGGGCGCTATCTGGCGCCGTCGGCCACGAAGCTGCAGGCCAAGGGCGTGGAGTCGGTCCGCTCCCGGGTGGGCAACCTGAAGGAGCACGCGCCGGGGATGACCATCCCCTCGCTCAAGGAGGCGCTGTTTGAGGCTTTCGCCGAAGAGTACGGCCCCGCGCGGCCCTTCGCCTGGGAGGAGGCGCTGCCCGCCCGGCAGGTGGACGAGCTGAGCCGCAAATACCGCGACTGGGAGTGGACCTACGGCAAGACGCCGCGCTTCGACGCGCTGCTGGAAAACCGCTTCCCCTGGGGCGGGGTGGAAATCAACCTCTCCCTGAAAAACGGCCGGGTGACCTCCGCCGTTTGCTTCACCGACGCGAACGACGCCGAACTCGCCGCGCGGCTGGGCCGCGCGCTGGAATGCCGCGCCTTCACGCCCGGGGAACTGGGCGCCGGGCTGTCGGACAGCGCCTTCCCCGAGGACCGCGACGTCGCGGCGTGGCTTTCCGGGCTTCAATTGTAGTTTTCCTTTTGTTCCCCCGCGGCGGACGAATCCCTCCCGTTTGACGGTTTCGCTTCGGGGGCGCGCCGCGCCGCGCCTCGCGCGGGCGGCCGGCGACAGGCGGAAAACCTTGACAATACCGGCGGTTCCTGTAGAATACAGGCAATCAAACCGCCGCTTTTCACTTGAGCATAACATCAACCCTCGCCCGCGGGGCGGTTCGGATACACCCCGGCGCGGCCGGGCAGGTTGGAGGCTACGGCATGCTGCCAGATTCCGTCGCGGAACAGGAACCAGGGAAAACGCCCGCCCCGCCGGGGGAGCCGGTCCTGCAGATGCGGGGCATCTGCAAATCCTTCCCGGGCGTGGACGTCTTTTCCGGCTTCGATTTCGACCTGCGCCGGGGCGAGGTGCACGGCATCTGCGGGGAGAACGGCGCGGGCAAGTCCACGCTGATCAAAATCCTCTCCGGCGCCTACGCGCCCGACGCCGGGGACATCCTGCTGGACGGCAGGCGCGTCGGCCCGCTGACGCCGCGCACCGCGATGAGCCTGGGCATCCAGACAATTTACCAGGAGCACGCGCTCTACCCGCTGCTGCCGGTGTATGAAAACCTCTTCGCCGGCAACGAGCCGGGGCGCGGCCCCTTCATCCGCAAGGCGGACATGATTTCCCGCGCCCGGGACGTGCTGCGCCGGATGAACTCCGGCATCTCCCCCTACGACATCGTGGGCAGCCTGGGCAGCGGCGAGCAAAAGACGGTCGAAATGGCACGCGCCTTCCTGCAGGAATCCAAAATCATGGTGCTCGACGAGCCGACGGCGTCCTTCTCCCAGAAGGAGACGGATCACCTGCTGGGCCTCATCCGGGTGCTCGCCGGGGAAGGCGTCAGCATCATCTATATCTCCCACCACCTCGACGAGGTGTTCAGGATTGCCGACCGGGTGACCGTCATCCGGGACGGGCAGAAAATCAACACCTACGAAATCGCGCACTTGACCGAGCAGCAGCTCATCCGGGACATGGTCGGCCGCGACGTCTCCGCCTTTTACCAGCGGGAGCGGACCGACATCGGCGAGGTCATGTTCGAGGCGCGGGGCATCCGCGGCAAGGGCGTAAGGGACGCCTCCCTGAAGGTGCGCTCCGGGGAGGTGCTGGGCGTCGCCGGCATGGTGGGCTCCGGGCGGACGGAATTGGCCAACCTGCTCTTCGGCGTGGAGCCCATGGAGGCGGGCGAGGTGGAAATCCGGGGCCGGAAGGTCACCCTGCGCACGCCGCTGGACGCGATTTCCAACGGCATGTGCTACATCACCGAGGACCGCCAGTCCTCCGGCCTGGTGCTCATCCACTCCATCACCAAGAACGTGGTCATCGCCAGCTACGCCAAGACGGGGAACCCCTTCGTCACCCCGGCGGAGGACGCGCAGCTGGCCCGCACCTACGTCAAGGCCATGAACGTGGTCACCCCGGGCGTGGAGCAGAAGGTGGTCTTCCTCTCCGGCGGCAACCAGCAGAAGGTCGTGCTGGCCAAATGGTTCGCCACCCAGGGTGACATCTTCAACTTCGACGAGCCCACCCGCGGCATCGACGTGGGCGCCAAGGAGGAAATCTACAGGATCATGACGGGGCTATTGAAAGAGGGCAAGTGCATCCTGCTGATTTCCTCCGACATGCCCGAGCTGATCGCCATGTCCGACCGGGTGATGGTGATGCGCGGCGGCGAGATGGTCGTCGGGATTGAGCGCCGGGAAGACATCAACGAAGAGAACATCCTGCATTACTCGATTGGAGGCGGCGTATGAGGACGCTTGGAAAAGGGGGACAAACGGGGGGGCGTTCCGAAACGGGCCGCGGGCTGATGCAGCACGAAAACACGCCCATCCTGATGGTGCTGGTCGTGATGGTCCTGGTGGTCGTGCTGGTGGAATACCTGATGAAGGGCACGGCCAACTTCGTCAGCGGCATGAACATCTCCAACGTCCTCCTGCAGGTGTCGGTGACGGGCATCTTCGCCCTGAGCATGACCCTGGTGATGATTTCCGGCGGCATCGACCTGTCCATTGGCAACATGCTCAGCTTCCTCGCCACCGGCATGGCCTACCTGATGCGCACCGCCAAGTGGGGCGAGCCGGAGACCCTGCTGCTGGCCCTGGCCGTGGGCATCGGGCTGCAGCTGGTGATGGGCCTCATCATCTCGCGCACGCGGATTGAGCCCTTCATCGTCTCCCTGGGCTTCATGAGCATCTACCGCGGGCTGACCTACCTGATCACCAACGGCCGGGAAATCACCATCATCGGCAAGCTGGAGTTCCTCAAGGCCGTGGTCTTCCGCGTGGGCCTCTTCGTGGTCACGGTGCCCATCGTGCTGTTCGTCGCGCTGTCCGTCATCGTGGCGCTGGTGGTCAAGTACACCAAGTTCGGCCGCCGGGTCTACGCGGTGGGCGGCAACGAGGGCGCGGCCTACCTGGCCGGCATCAACGTGAAAAACTTCAAGCTCCTCCTCTACGGCATCAACGGCCTGTTCGTCTCCATCGCGGCGATGACGATGCTGGCGCGCATCGGGACGGGCGCCCCCGTCATGGGCCTGGGCAAGGAAATCGAGGTCATCGCCGCGGTCGTCGTCGGCGGCACGGCCATGTCCGGCGGCAAGGGGAACATCTGGGGCACGGTGTTCGGCGTGCTGGTGCTGGGCATCATCTCCAACGCCCTGAACATCCTGGGCGTCAGCCCGCATTACCAGTACATCATCTCCGGGCTCCTCATCGTCTTCGCGGTCGTCGTCGGCTACTACAGCAGCCAGCGCACCGTGCGCCGCGGCGTACGGAAGGCGTAGGGAAAACGGTTTCGTCCGTCCGGCACCGGGGAACAGGTGCCTGAAAGCTCGACAGCAAGGAGGGATTGCCGGGAAAAACCAGCCGCAAACGGGAACATCCGCACTTTTACGGGTTCAAAATCGAAAAGGAGAATGAAGATGAAAAGATTCCTGCCCCTCCTCGTGGCCCTGGTCCTCGTCCTCTCCATGGCGGCCGCCCTGGCGGAAGCGCCCAAGGACAACGTGACCGGCAAGACCGTCTACTTTATCAACGCGGGCCCCGACGACTACTACGCCCAGTTCGGCGACGCCTTCAAGGCCATCGGCGCGGAAGTGGGCCTGGTGGTCAAGGAGCTCAACTCCGACTACAACCCCGAGCAGGAGCTGGCCAACGTGCAGGACGCCATCTCCGCCGGCGCGGACGCCATCGCGGTCATCACCGCGGGCACCGCGGGCAGCGCGGAGTCCATCGCGGCGGCCAACGCGGCCAACGTGCCGATTTTCTTCATCGCCGGCAAGCCGGAACTGAAGGAGGGCACGGACCTCAACGGCCACGTCACCGACAACTTCGTGATGATGGGCTACATGATCGGCAAGTGGGTCGCCGACAACTACCCGGACGCGCAGTGCGTCAACATCCCCGGCTTCCTCGGTCAGAGCACCGCGGAAGGCGAAATCGTGGGCTTCGACATGGCGCTGGAGGAGGCGGGCATGAAGCCGGCCATCCTGACCAAGTCCTCCGAGTGGCAGCGCACCCTGGCCATCCCCATCGCCCAGGACCTCATCGCCAGCGGCGTGGACTTCGACGTGGTCTTCTGCTGCAACGAGGAGACCTACTTCGGCGTGAAGCAGGTGTTCGACGAGCTGGGCATCACCGGCAAGGTGCTTGTTTCCAACAACGGCAAGGACGACGCCTGGCCGGACCTGGCGTCCGGCGCGCTCGCGGCCACCGTGCCCAACCCGCCCTCCCTCAACGCCGACATCAGCATCCAGCAGATTATCCGCTACTTCAACGGCGAGGATTTCGTGCGCTACCTGCAGATCAAGCCGCCTTTCGTCCTCACCGGCGAAAACCTGGACAAGGCCATCCCGTGGACGGTGTCCGACTACCTCGCCGGCCGCGCCGCGGACGCCTTCCAGTGGAAGCTCGCGGATTATGAAGCCGCCTTCGAGGCCAGCCGGGAAGAGTTCGCGAAGTTCGACGAAAAGCTGATCGAATACCTGGCGACGCACTGAACCCCCCGCGGCGCGCCCCCTCCGGGCGCGCCGCCCGCTTTGGCGGCACCGAGCCGCCCGCCCCCGACCGACACGGACAGGAGGGATGCAAGTCCAATGAATATCGGCGTGTTCCTGGCGCTTCAACCCTATACTTCCGTCGAGCGGCAGCTCGAGCTGGCCCGCGAGGCGGGCTTTACCTGCGCGGACATCACGGACGTGCACGAAGGCAGCAGTATGTTCAACTCGGCGGGCCTGGCCGCGACCGTCAGCCTGGACGGCGACCCCTTCGAGACCAGGCGCCTGTTTGAGAAGTACGGCATCACGCCCTCGACCGTCTGCGTGCACGGCGCGCTGCTGGAGCCCAGCAACCCCGGCGTGTTCCAGACCGCCGGCATCATGAAGGGCATCAAGTTCGCCGCCGCCATCGGCATCCGGGACTGCGTGACCACCGAGGGCGAGCCGCACTCCGCGTGGGCGAAGAAGCTGACCTACGAGCAGCGGATTTTCACCATCGCCGAAAAGCTGGCCGTGCCCTGCCGGATGGCGGAGGACTTCGGCGTCAACCTGCTGCTGGAACCCCATGGCCCCGTCACGGACTCCATCCAGGGCATCCGGGACGTCATGGACTGCCTGGGCAACCCCGTTTCCCTGGGCGTGAACATGGACACCGGCAATTCCTGGCTGGGCGGCACGGACCCGGTGGAGATGGCCAGGGCCTTCAAGGACAAGATTTTCCATGTGCACTGGAAGGACCTGGGCGCGGAATGGCTCCCGCTGCGCGGCAAGCAGTTCGGCTGTGGGTTCTCCACCATCGCGCTGGGCGACGGCGTCATCGACATCAAGGGCGTCGCCCAGGTGCTGGCGGACCGGAAGGAAATCCACGCCTCCACCCTGGAAATCGGCGGCAGCGCCGAGGTGCTGAAGAAAAGCGTCGCCTATCTCCGCTCCTGCGGGCTGTAACCCGGCTCCCTGGCAAATCGAAGCCGCCCCCATTCGGAGGCGGCTTCTGTTTGTCAATCCTCTTGTGCGGACGCTTCATACCGAACGAACAAGCAAGCGCATAT
>JAAZAQ010000057.1 GCA_012514225.1 Clostridiales bacterium
GAGCCGGAGCTCAACGCGCAAGGCGGGGACTTCTTCTTCGAGCGCAGGGCGGAGCCCCAGGCCGCCGCGGCGTGCATCGTCGAATTGTGCCGCACGCGGCTGCCCGGCTACCTGAAGCTCGGGGAGGACGCGCGGGGCATCCAGGTGCTCTCGCCCACCCGGAAGGGCGAGTGCGGCGTTATCGCGCTCAACCTGCTCCTGCAGGCCGCCCTGAACCCGAAAGCGCCCGGCAAGGCGGAAATCGCCTTCGGCGAGACCGTTTTCCGGGCGGGCGACAAGGTGATGCACGTGAAGAACAACTACCTGCTGGAGTGGACGGCGCGGGACGGCGCGGCCGGCCAGGGGGTCTTCAACGGGGACATCGGCTTTGTCACGGACATCCTGGAAGATGGCCGGCTGGTCAAGGTGCTCTACGACGAGGAGCGCGAGGTCGTATACGAATACGCGCTGCTGGAGGAGCTGGAGCTGGCCTACTGCCTCTCCGTCCACAAAAGCCAGGGCAGCGAGTTCCCGGCCGTGGTCATGCCCATGACCGGCGGCCCCCGGATGCTGCTGACCCGCAACCTGCTCTATACCGGGGTCACCCGGGCGAAGGAGCTGGTTGTCCTGGTCGGCCGGGTCGAGGTGCTGCGCCAGATGGTGCGGAACAACCAGGAGCGCCGGCGCTATTCCGCGCTGGGGCACTGGCTGAGGGTGATGGGGGGCGGCGCGTGAACCGGGCGGCGGGCGCGGTCCTGGACCTGCTGTTCCCCCAGGCGCGCTGCCTGAACTGCGGCGAGCCGCGGGAGCTGGACGCCGGAAGCGCCCTGTGCGACGGCTGCCGCGCCGCGCTGGAGGGGCTCCGGGTGCCGGGGAACGCCTGCCCGCGCTGCCTGTCCCCCACGAAGGCCGGGGAACCCTGCGGCTATTGCCTGGGCGGCGGCCTGCCCTCCGTCCGCGCGGCTTACGCCCCCTTCCTGTACCGGGGCGCCGCGCGCAGGCTGGTCGTCCACCTGAAATTCGGGCCCTTCGAGCTGGCGGCGCGGCCGCTGGCCGCCGCCATGGCGCGCTGCGTCAGCGGGCTGGCCTTCGACGCGCTGGTGCCCGTCCCCCTGCACCGGCGCGGCCTGCGGGCGAGGGGCGCCAACCAGTCCGCGCTGCTGGCGGGCGGAGTGTCCGGGGAGACGGGAATCCCCGTCCGGGAAGCGCTGGTCAAACGGCGGGAGACGCGCCGCCAGTCCAGCCTGTCCGCCCGGGCCCGGGAAACGAACGTGCGCCTGGCCTTTAAGGCGAGGGACAATGTGAGGGGCCTTCACCTGCTGCTGGTGGACGACGTGCGCACCACCGGCGCGACCGCGCAGGACTGCGCGCGTGCATTGCTGGCCGCCGGGGCGGAGGCCGTGAGCCTGCTGACGGCCGCCGTCGCCTGGCCGGGAGGGGAAGATGGATAATCAGGAAACCGGCGGCGATTTCCTCGCCCGCACGCGGATGCTGCTGGGGGACCAGGCGATGGGGCGGCTGAAGGGCGCGCGGGTCGCGGTGTTCGGCTTGGGCGGCGTGGGCGCCGCCTGCGCGGAGGCGCTGGCGCGAAGCGGCGTGGGGCACCTGACGCTGGTCGACCACGACGTCGTTTCACCGTCCAACCTCAACCGCCAGCTCATCGCCCTGCGCTCCACCCTCGGGCAGCAAAAGGCCGACGCCTGCCGGCGGCGGCTGCTGGACATCAACCCGGAGGCGCGCATCGAGGCGCTGCCGGTCTTTGTTTCGGAGGAGACCGCGGGCGCGGTGGACTTCGCCGCCCTGGACGCCGCGGCCGACTGCGTGGACACGCTGGCCGCCAAGCTGCTCATCGCGAAGGCGGCGCTACTGGGCGGAACCTACCTGGTCAGCTGCATGGGCACGGGCAACCGGCTGGACCCGGCCCGCTTCCGCTTCGCCGACGTGTACGGCACCGCCGGCTGCCCCCTGGCCCGGCGGATGCGCAAGGCCTGCCGGGAGGCGGGCATCCCCGCGCTGCGGGTGCTGTATTCGGACGAGGAGCCCCTCCCCGGCGCCGTTCACGAGGGCGGCCGCAACGCGCCGGGCTCCGTGTCCTTCGTGCCGCCGGTGGCGGGCATGCTGCTGGCCGGGGACATCGTCCGCCGCCTCGTCGGCCGGGGCGTTTAGCCGGCTTCGTCCCCCGCCCCGGGCCCGTCCCCCTGCAGGGACAGGGCTTTTTCAATGGCGCCGCGCGCCGTGTCCGGCGGGAAGCCGCGCCGCGCCAGCGCGGCGAAGGCCCGGCGGTAGCGTGCCCGGGCGTCCAGCTTGATGGAGGAGCGCAGGCTCTTCTGCGCCAGCTTCAGCGCGGCGTCCCCGGACGGCCCGGGGTCGAGGCGGTCCAGCAGCTCCCGCAGCAGGCCTTCCGGCACGCCGTCTGACAGCAGCCGCCGCCGGATTTGCATCACGCCCAGGCTCTTTTCCAGCCGCGACAGCGCGTTTTGGGCATAGCGCCGGTCGTCCAGGTAGCCCAGGCGGAGCAGGCTGTCCACCGCGCCCCCGGACGCCTCCGCGGAAAACCCGCGGCGGAGAAGCTCCCCCTCCATCCACCGGCAGGTGCGGTCCCGCCGCTCCAGCAGCCGCGCGGCCTGCTCCAGCGCGAAGCGGGCTTCCTCCGCGGAGAGCCGCCGCCGGTATTCCCCCGCGTTCACGGCCTCCCCTTCCTGCAGGGGGTGGCGCTTGAACAGCGCGAGGGGCAACTTCAGGCTGCCGCCGCCCTGCAGCCGCACCAGCCGGAAGCCCGGGCGCGCCAGGATTTCCGTCACGCGGTCAGCCATGGGCCAGCCACCAGCGCAGCAGGTCCTTGTTGAGGTCGGCGACGATGTGCTCCCGCGCTTCCGACGCCCCGCGGGTCAGGCTGATGATGCCGCGGCTCTTTTCCAGGTCCATGAACAGCATGTTCACCGCCCCGTAGGCCATGCCCTGGTGCCCGTACAGCGGGCGCTCCGCGATGGAGGCATCCTCCAGGATGAACAGGCCGACGCCCTGCCGCAGGGTCGGGTCCCGCTGCCCCAGGGACGCGTGCGGCCGGCGCATTTCCAACAGCGTTTCCTCCTTAAAAAAGCCGGGCTTCAGCAGCGCAGCGCCCAGGCGCGCGAGCCCGGCAACGTCCATGCAGCAGCTGCCGTGCGCCAGGGCGTAGTGCCTTTGGGGGTCGGGCGCGTCCCAGCCCGCGGCGGGGGCGGCCTGCCGCGCCGCGCCGTCGAAGTTGGGCCGAAGCCGCGGCGGCAGCAGCCGCCGGGCGTCCGCGACAGGCGCCGCCAGCAGGGCGGGGTAATAGCTGGCGCCGATGCCCAGGGGCTCGAACAGCGCGCTTTGCATCGCCCGCTCGAAGGAGACGCCCAGCAGCGCCTCCACGGCACAGCCGGCCAGGCCGACGCCGAAGTTGGAGTATTCGCAGCCCTCGCCCGGGAGATGATCCGTATGGCTGTCCCCCGCCAGCAGCGTTTCCGCGTCCGCACCCCGCGCCAGCCCGTCCAGGTAGGCCCTGCCGTCCCGGATGCCGGCGGTGTGGGTCATCAGCATCCTGAGGGTCACGGGCCGTTCCGGCGCCGCCGGGTGGCGCAGGCTAAAGGGGAGGGCGCCCTCCAGGTCCGCGTCCGCGTCCAGCGCCCCCCGCTGCCGCAGGCGCATCACGCCGGCCGCGGTCACCAGCTTGGAGACGGAGGCCAGACGGAAGGCGGTCTCCCCGTTCACGGGCATCCCGCGCCGCGCCGGGCCGTAGACGAGGTGCCCGGTCAGCCCGTTTTCGTCAAAGAAGGCCAGCGCGCCGCCCAGCGAGCGGTGCCGGCGCAGGACGCGCTCCGCACCCTTCAGGTCCAGGCCGCCCGCCGGCGCGCCCAGGGCGGACAGCCGCGGGGCGGGCAGGGGAAGGCTTCCCGCCAGGAAGCGGTACAGGCCGGGCACCCTCATGGTTCCGCCCCCCTCTCGTCCTCCCGCAGGAAGGCCCGCAGCAGCAGGGCGGCGAAGGCCGCGGCCGCCAGCCAGGCCGCCAGGTAGGCCCAGGGGCTCACGGCGGCGCCCAGGATGACCAGCAGCAGCGACAGGAGCAGGAGCGGCAGCAGCCGCGGCGCCGCCCCCAGGCGCAGCGCCATGGCGGCGCCCGCCAGCAGCACCAGCAGCGCCGAGAGCGCCTGGGAAACGCGCAGGGCGCCCCACATCAGGCTGTCCGTGCGCAGCCCCTCGACGACCACGCGCCCCAGGCCGTACCAGAGCAGGTACCAGAGGAAGACAAAGCCGCTTCCCTTCC
>JAAZAQ010000396.1 GCA_012514225.1 Clostridiales bacterium
GCCATCCACAACACCACGCTGGGCCCGGCGCTGGGCGGCACGCGCATCTGGGACTACCCCACCGAAGAGGAAGCGCTCATCGACTGCCTGCGGCTGGCCCGCGGGATGACCTACAAGTCCGCGGCGGCGGGGCTCAACCTGGGCGGCGGGAAGACGGTGCTGATCGGCGACGCGTCCAAAATCAAGTCCGAAGCCTATTTCCGCGCCCTGGGCCGCTATGTGCAGAGCCTCAACGGACGTTACATCACGGCGGAGGACGTCAACACCTCCACCCGCGACATGAGCTATGTGGCGATGGAGACCAACTTCGTCGTCGGCCTGGAGGGCAAGTCCGGCAACCCCTCCCCCGTGACCGCGCAGGGCGTGTTCCACGGCGTGCGCGCCGGCCTGATGAAGAAGTTCGGGAACCCCGACGTGGCGGGCCGCACCTTTGCCGTGCAGGGCGCCGGGCAGACAGGCTACTACCTCATCGGCAACCTGCTGGAGGCGGGGGCGAAAAGGGTCTGCTTCACCGAAATCAACCCCAGGCACATCCAGCGCATGGCGCAGGAGCACCCCGAAGTGGAATTCGTCAGCCCCGACGACATCTACGGCGTGGAGGCCGACGTCTTCTGCCCCTGCGCCCTGGGCGGCACCCTCAACGGCGACACCATCCCCAAAATCAAGGCGCCCGTCATCGCCGGCTCCGCCAACAACGCGCTGCTGGACGAGGTCGTCCACGGCAACCTCATCAAGGAGCGCGGCATCATTTACTGCCCGGACTTCGTCATCAATGCCGGCGGCATCATCAACGTCTACCATGAGATGCACGGCTACGTGAAGGACCGCGTGATGGCCGAGACCAAGAAAATCTACGACCGGCTGCTGGAAATCCTGGACATCGCCGAACGGGAGAACATCACCTCCCAGGCCGCGGCCAAGGTGTTCGCCAAGCAGCGCATCGAGGCCGTGCGCAACCTGCACAGCAACTACATCCCGCGGTAAGGGAAAGGAAGGGAAACGGGGGGGCGGCCGACGGCCGCCCCCTGTTCAGAATGCCAATTAACCTTACTACAGAGGCAAATGGCGGGGGGCTTCGGGGGGCGGCAGCCCCCGATGGAAATCGTGTCGTCCGGCTTTGCCGGACGCGCGGGGCGTTTTCGCTTAAAGCGAAAACATTCCGCAGCCATCCTCCGAATCGAAAAAGGTCCGCAGACCTTTTTCGAAAAGCAACGCGGAGGGGGACGCCGGGAACTCTCTTGAAAGAAAGTTCCCGGACCCTCAAAGAACATTATCTTTTTCTGTAAGCTTGAGGCGTTGCAGGAGATCAGCGAAGCTGGCCGGGGAGCTTCAGCTTCCGACGCGGCGGGAAGGCGCTGTCATAGGCTGCGAACGCCTCGCCTTCCGCTTCCTCAAAGAGCGGAGAGGCGCGGTAGCGGCCGGCTTTCCCCGCCAGCGCGCCGTCAAAGAGCGGCAGCGCCATGAAGTAAGGCGCGCCGCCGGAAGCGGGGAGGGCGCCCATGCGGACGCCGAAGGCCGAGGCGGGCAGGAAGCCGAAGCGCCCGTAATAGGCGGGGTCCCCGGTCAGCAGGAGCGCGGTTTCCCCCTGCTCCCGCGCAACCCGGATGGCCGCGCGCATCAGCGCCGCGCCCACGCCCCGGCGGGCGCAGGCGGGCAGCACGCTCAGCGGGCCCAGGGTCAGGACGGGCAGGGCGCCGCCGGCATCCAGGAGGATGTCCGCGGGGCTGAGCAGCGCGTGGCCGACGGCGCTGCCGTCATATTCCGCCACGATGCTGTGCCAGGGCCGGAACCCCGGTGCCTCCCGCAGGCGGTGCAGGATGAAGTGCTCGGTGCAGCCCGGCGCGTAGCGGTTCCAGAAAGCCTCCCGGGTCAGCTCCTCAACCGGGCGCCGCTCCTCCGCCCGCTCGGGGCGCAGGCTTAAGCCCGGCACCGCCGGGTCGTCATCAATCGCCAGTCCTGGCGTGCCCTCTAAATTCTCATCGTTCATTGAAATCATCCCATCGCCTGCAACGGTTTGCTACATCAGGATAAAGGAAGAATAAACGGGCCAAGGGACGAAGTCCCTTGCCAGGGGGCGCGGGGGATGGAATCCCCCGCGCTTCGTCCTCCCTCCCCGGCTCTCCCCTACTCGTGCCGGAGCGCCTCGCGCACGATACGGCCCAGGCGGGTCTTGTTGCCGTAGTTGAGGGAGCCCCAGCGGTAGATTTTGATGCTGAGGAAGGCGAAGAAGACAACGAACAGCAGCATGAGCGCGCCGGCCAGGATGATTTGCCCGATGGGCACGGTGGACATGGCGCTTCGCAGCGGCATGACCATCACCGAGGTCAACGGCACGATGCTGCCGATGACGGAGATGGCGCTGTCGGGCAGGTTCATGGCGAAGGTGGAGATGATGTAGGCGAAAATGAACAGGAACTGGACCAGCGCGGTCGCGCTGCCCACGTCCTCCATCTTGGAGACGGTCGAGCCCAGCGCCGCGAAGAGAAAGAGGTACATGATGTAGCCGGTGATGGAGAAAAAGAGGTAGACGGCGAGGTACTCGGCGGTGAGGGAGCCGGAGAGCATCGCGCGGAGCATCTCCGGGTAGGTGTCCTGGTTGAGCTTGTACCCGATGACGCCGGCGAGCACCACCAGCCCGAACTGCACGACGGCGGCCACGCCGGAGGCGGCGACCTTGCCGATGATGAGGCTGGCGGGGCGGGTGGAGGTGATGAGGATTTCCATGGTACGGGAGTCCTTCTCCCGCGCGATGGTGGTGGACACGCCGTTGCCGTAGAGCAGGACCACCATGTACACCAGGACCATCAGCGCCATGGCCAGCATCATGTTGTTGAGCCGGTCCCGGCCCAGCACCGTGCTGAAGCCCTCGGCCCGCGTGCCCTCAATGAGCGCGAGGTCCTCCGCGCTGACGCCCTTTTCGTTCATCAGGCGCATCTTTTTCGCCTCTGTCAGCAAGGCCGCCATCTGCTGCTCCGTCTGGCTTTCCGGCGGGCGATCCAGGTACAGGGTCTCAAAGCGCAAATCGTCCGTGAACACGAAGCCGACGCCGACGTCCTTGGCCTTCAGCGCGTCCGCCAGCGCCGCGCGGTCCGGGTAGACCGCGTCCTCCGGCACACTGCCCAGCAGCGGCGTCAGGCTTTGCCGGAGGGCATCGTCGGCGAACACGTAGCCCGCCTGCTCAAAGGCCGTTTCCGGCGCCTTGGGCGGCCCGCCCGAATCGAACAGGCCGATGATGCGCGGCAGGAAGGTCAGCAGCACCACCACCAGCACCAGGATGAGCGTGGTGACCCGGGTGGTCTTCTTGCCCAGCTGGGTTTTCAGCTCGTAGGCGAAAATAATGTTAAAGTCCCGCATGCTCGTCCCCCGCTTTCCGGATAAAGATGGCCGTGAGGCTGGGCTCGTACAGGCCGAAGGAACGGATGGTGACCGGCTGCCCGGACAGGTAGGCCAGCAGCGCGCCTTGCAGGGGCTGCCCCCCGGTGTCCAGGATGGCGCCGTCCTCCGTCCGCTGCGCCGTCATCCCCGGGAAGGCCTGCAGCAGCGCCGGCAGCCAGGCGTCCGCGGGCTCGAGGGCGGACAGGAAGAGCTTGTCGCGCCCCTCCTCGCGCTTGATGGCGTCCAGGCTGCCGCTGAGCAGGATGTCGCCGTGGTGGATGAGGGTCACGTCGTCGCAGATTTCCTCCACATAGCCCATCTGGTGGGAGGAGAAGATGACCAGCCGGCCCTCGCTGACAAAGCGCTGGACGGCGTCCTTGAAAATCTGGGCGTTGACGGGGTCCAGGCCGGAGAAGGGCTCGTCGAGGATGAGGATGTCCGGGTCGTTGAGAAAGGACTGCGCAATCTGGATTTTCTGCTGGTTGCCCTTGGAAAGGGTTTCCAGCTTCTTCTTCTTGAACTCACCCAGCTCGAAGGCGTCCACCCACTCGTTCGCGCTGCGCACCGCGTCCTTCCGGGTGGCGCCGCGCAGGCGGGCGAAGTAGACCAGCTGCTCCAGCACCTCGTTCTTCTGGTACATCCCGCGCTCCTCCGGCAGGTAGCCGATGCGCAGGGAACGGGGCTTAAACGGCTGCCCGTCCAGCAGGAAACGGCCGCTGTCCGGGCGGAAGACGTCCATCAGGCAGCGGATAGTGGTGGACTTGCCCGCGCCGTTGCGGCCCAGGAAGCCCATCGCGCGGCCCGAATTCACGCTGAAGGTAATCCCGTGCAGGATTTCCTTGTCGCCAAAGCTTTTCCGGATGTCCTGGATATCGAGTTTCATCGCGTCTCCTTCCCCGCCGGGCGGACGGCCCGAAAGACCCTCTTATTTTACTTCATTTTCAGTCTCGGGCCAAAAATTGACCGAAATTTCGTGTAAAGTTTACACCCGCCTTACACGGGGGCTCAAGAGTCGCCGGGCAGGGGTTCCTTTTCCAGCCGCGGGCCCTCGGCGCGCTGGGCAATCAGGATGGCGGCGAACATCAGTCCGGAGCCCGCGTATTCCCGCGGGGTGGGCTGCTCGCCCAGCACCAGCATGCCGGCGAGCACGGCGAAGACAGCCTCCAGGCTCATCATCAGGGAGGCGACGGCCGGGGGCGTGGTGCGCTGGGCCAGGATTTGCAGGGTGTAGGCGACGCCGGAGGACAACACGCCGGCATAGAGCAAAGGCCCCGCCGCATCCAGGACGGGGCCGATGGCGGGGCGCTCGAACAGCAGCATGGCGACGCCGGAGAGCGCCCCGCACACCAAAAACTGCGCGGCGCACAGCTTGACCCCGTTCACCCGGACGCCGTAATGGTCCACCAGCATGATCTGCGCGGCGAAGGCGAAGGCGCACAGGATGAGCAGCAGGTCGCCGGTCCGGACGGTGAACTGCTCCGTCACGCTGAGCAGGTACAGCCCCGCCGCGGCCACCAGCACGGACACCCAGAGGGCGGGCCGGGGCCGGTGCCCCAGGAACAGGCCGTATGCCGGCACGATGAGGATGTACAGCGCCGTCAGGAAGCCCGCCTTGCCGGCGGTGGTGTCCCTTAAGCCGAACTGCTGCAGGTTGACCGCCACGAACAGCGCGAGGCCGCACAGCAGCCCGCCCCTTCGCAGCAAACGGCGCTGTTCAGGAGAGGGGATGTCCCCCTTCCTTTTTGAAATCCGCCCGGAGAGCAGGATGACCGGCGCCAGCGCAACCGCGCCCAGCAGGGAGCGGACCGCCTGGAAGGTGAAGGGGCCGATGTGCTCCATGCCCAGGCTCTGGGCGACGAAGGCGCTGCCCCAGATGACGGCGGCCAGCAGCAGCATCAGGCTGCCAGACCTGCGGCTGAAAGCCATCCCCGTCCCCTCCCTTCCGCGTATTGGGGCATTGTAAAGCCGGGGCCCCGGCGCGTCAAGGAACCGGGGCTGCGTTCGCCCGCCCGGGGGGATGCTTTCGCCCGCCAAAGCGGGTACAATGTCTGCGCGAATATCGCCCGGAAAACCGGGCTGTGGAGGATAGCAAGTGATTGAGCTTCGCAACGTCAACTGGACGCTGCCGGAAGGGCAGGAAATCATCAGCGACCTGAGCCTCGCCATCCCCGGCGGCAAACTGACCGTGGTCACCGGGCCCAACGGCGGCGGCAAGACCACGCTGGCCAAACTCATCGCGGGTCTGGTCACCCCGACCTCCGGGCAGATTCTGCTGGACGGGCGGGACATCACCGGGCTGGACGTAACCCAGCGCGCGCGGCTGGGCATCAGCTACGGCTTCCAGACGCCGGTGCGCTTCAAGGGGCTGACAGTCCAGGGCTTGCTGGAGGCGGCGGCCGGCCGGCTCCTGAGCTTCGACGAGATGTGCGACCTGACCGGCAAGGTGGGGCTGTGCACGGCGGACTATGTGGACCGGGAGGTGGACGCCAGCCTGTCGGGCGGCGAAATCAAGCGCGTGGAAATCGCCTCCGTGCTGGCGCGGGGCACACGGGTGTCGATTTTCGACGAGCCGGAGGCCGGCATCGACATGTGGTCCTTCAACGGCCTGGTCGAGGTCTTCCGCAGCCTGAAACAGCAGGGGATGACCATGGTGGTCATTTCCCACCAGCAGCGGCTGATTGAGATTGCAGACGAAATCGTCGTGCTTTCCGGCGGCCATCTGCGCGACCAGGGGCCGCGCGAGCTGGTCATGCCGGGGCTGCTGGCGGGCGAGATTGCCGGGCACTGCCCGGTGGGCAGGAAGGTGGGCGCATGA
>JAAZAQ010000007.1 GCA_012514225.1 Clostridiales bacterium
GAGCTGACCGTGCCGGTCAAGGACGCGGGCATCCGCGCCCAGATCCTGTCCATCCTGGAATTGGGGTTCATGGACAACCGCAAGCTGTGGCGGCTGGAGAGCGGCAGCCATTACACGCGGGTGCCCCGCGCGGCGCCCGCGGTTTTCGCCCAGGAGGCACTCATCCGCTCGCCCGACCCCCTGCTTGACAAGGAAAATCCCGCCGTTTAGAATCAAACTGCGCGGCGGGGGGCGACGCCCCCGGGACGCGGCGGCACGCGGCGGCCTTGAGACAAGGCGGCCGCACGGTTTATCAAGGAGCAGCCAATATGCAGATTTACAACAGCCAGACGCGGAAAAAAGAAGAGTTCGTCCCCCTCAGGGAAGGAAAGGTCGGCATGTACTGCTGCGGCCCGACGGTGTACGACTTCTTCCACATCGGCAACGCGCGGCCCTTCATCATGTTCGACGTTTTGCGGCGCTACCTGCAGTACCGGGGGTACGAGGTGACCTACGTGCAGAACTTCACCGACGTGGACGACAAGATGATCGAGCGCGCCAAGCGGGAGGGCGTGAGCGTCAGGGAGCTGGGCGACCGCTTCATCGCGGAGTACTGGAAGGACGCCGGCGCCCTGGGCGTGAAGCCCGCCGACGTGCACCCGCGGGCGACGGAGCACATCCCGCAGATGATTGCCCTCATCCAGGGGCTCATCGACAAGGGCATGGCCTACGAGCAGGCGGGCAGCGTGTATTTCTCGACGCCTGATTTCCCGGAGTACGGCAAGCTGTCCGGCCAGAACCTGGAGGACCTGGACGCTGGCGCGCGGGTGAGCGTGGACGAGGAAAAGCGAAACCCCCTGGACTTCGCCCTGTGGAAGGCCGAGAAGCCGGGCGAGCCCAGCTGGGACAGCCCCTGGGGAAAGGGCAGGCCGGGCTGGCACATCGAGTGCAGCGCGATGAGCATGGACTACCTGGGGGAAGCCTTCGACATCCACGCGGGCGGGCAGGACCTGCTGTTCCCCCACCATGAGAACGAGGTCGCCCAGAGCGAGGGCTTTACCGGGCACCCCTTCGTAAACTACTGGATGCACAACGGCTTCCTGAACATCGACAACGCGAAGATGTCCAAGTCCCTGGGCAACTTCTTCACCGTCCGGGACATCCTGAAGGAATACGAGCCCGAGGACGTGCGGATGCTGATGCTGTCCGCGCATTACCGCAGCCCGCTGAACTTCAGCCGGGACATGATGGCGCAGGCCCACGCCTCCCTGACACGCCTGTATACCGCGAAGGACCGCCTGAACGCCCTACTGGCTTCCGCGAAGCCGGACGCGCCGGGCGGCGCCGGCGTGCCGGAAAAGGCAAAGGACATCCGGCAGCGCTTCCTGGACGGCATGGACAACGACTTCAACACCGCCGAGGCCATGGGCGCGGTTTTCGACCTGGCCTACCTGGCCAACACCGAGCTGGACGAAAACAGCGGGAAAGCCGCGGTGCAGGCCGCGCTGGACACGCTCGGGGAGCTGACGGGCGTCCTGGGGCTGCTGGAGCGCGAGCAAGACGCCGTCCCGGCGGAAGTGCGGGAAATCGCCCAGCGCCGCGCCGAAGCCCGGAAGAACCGGGACTGGGCGCAGTCGGACGCCCTGCGCGGGGAGCTGGCAGGGATGGGCTGGCTGGCGGAAGACACCCCGCAGGGGCAAAAGCTGCGCCGCGCGTGAGCCGCGCGGGCAGGGCCGCCGGGCTGGCGCTGCTGGCCTGCTGCCTGGGGCTGGCGGCCTACCTGGGCGTCTGGGCGCTGGACGAATCGACCCGTCGCGGGGAGACCGTCGAGCTGGCGCTCCGCCCCGCGCCCACCGCGGCCCCCACGGCGCTGCCGGATACGACAGGGCTGGAGCTCAACGGCGCGACCCTGGAGCAGCTGATGGAGCTGCCGGGCATCGGCGAGCACCTGGCGAAGGAAATCATCCGGCAGCGGGAGCTGCACCCCTTTTATTTCGTCGAGGACTTGAAGGCCGTGCCGGGCATCGGGGACAGGCGGCTGGAGAGCCTGCGGCCCCTGGTCTGGGTTTCGCCGCCGCCGGCGGAAAGCCCTGAAGATTCCGGGCAGCCATAAACCGTTTTCCATCCCGCAAACCGAGCGGTCAAATGAAAAGGGAATCGCAAAGGATGCGCAAAGCGGATTACATGCGCGACCCCTGCGGCGCGTCGCCCCTGCCGTACTGGAAGGCGAAGGATTTCCGGCTGCCGCCGGGGATGAAAATCGTAAAGGACAGCGACTTTCATCCGGGGCTGTTGGCCCGGTATGTGGATACGCCTTACTTCAAAGCCATGGCGCCGCTTGCCGGGCGTGAGCGGCCGGAATTGCCCGCGGGCCTGGAGGCCTCCACGGCGGACGACGCCGGGTTCTCGGAGCATATCGGCGCCTGTTACGCCGACGAGTGGATATCCGCCGGGGATTTGCGGCGCGAGCGGGCGCTGCCCGTGTATGACCCGGCGCTGTGGCTGGCGCTCAGGGACCGGCGAACCGGCGGGATTGCCGCCAGCGGCATCGCGCAGCTGGACCCGGCCGCCGGGGAAGGCGTCCTGGACTGGATTCAGGTGTCGCCCGACTGGCGGCGGCGGGGGCTGGGACAGTTCATCGTCCGGGAACTGCTGTTTAGGATGCAAGGAAAGGCGGCCTTCGCGACCGTCTCCGGCAAGGCCGGGGACGAAACGCGGCCCGACCTGCTGTATCAAAGCTGCGGCTTTTCCGGCTGGACCCTGTGGCATATCCTGAGGGAAAAGAGAAACTAAAGCGCTTTTCAAGCGCCGTATTGATGACGGCGGCAGAGCCCGCGCCTCTTGGGGCGTTTTTTTGTATCTACCGGTCGCCCTGGAAACGGACGAAGCACCGGGTGCCCAGGGAGACCGCCTCCGCAAAGCCCAGGGCCTGGTAGAAGGCACGCGTCTCCGGCGCGTCGTCGGTCAACAGGACCGTCTGCCTGACGTGGGAGAAGCGGGCGAGCGTCCGGCGCAGCAGCTCCCGGCCGATGCCGCGGCGCTGCCAATCCGGGCGGACCAGCACGTCCTGCACGTAGGCGACGGAGCAGTCGTCCCCCACCACGCGGACGAGCCCGACCGGCAATTCCCCCTCCCAGGCGCTCAGGTGCCAGAGGGCGCCGGGCAGCAGGCGCGCCATCTTGCCCGGGTTGGCGGTATAGGCGGCCCAGCCCACGGAATCGTACAGCGCAACCAGCGCCTCAATCAGCAGGGGCGCGTTTTCCCGGTAGATGATTTCCACCGACATATGAACCAGCCTTTCACGCGATTGAGGACAATGGCGCGGGGCGGGCTTTCGCCCGCCCCGGAAACAAGGACACGGAAAAGGGACTCAGTCCTCCTCCTCCTCCTCTTTCTTGGCGCTTTCAACGATTTTCTTGGACACATCGCCCGGCACTTCCTCGTAGCGCTCGAAGGCCATCGTGAAGGAGCCGCGCGCCTGGGTCATGCTGCGCAGGTCGGTGGCGTACTTGAACATCTCCGACTGGGGCACCTCGGCGACCACCTGCTGCATGCCGTCCACCTGGTTCATGCCCATGATGCGGCCGCGGCGCTTGTTGACGTCGCCCATGATATCGCCCATGTACTCGTCAGGCACCATGACTTCCACGTGCATGATGGGCTCCAGCAGCACGGGGCTGGCTTCCAGGCAGCCTTTCTTGTAGGCGATGCGCGCGGCGGTTTTGAAGGCCATTTCAGAGGAGTCCACCGCGTGGTAGGAGCCGTCGTACAGCTTGGCGCGCAGACCGACCATGGGATAGCCAGCAAGGACGCCCTTGACGATGTTCTCCCGCAGGCCCTTCTCGACCGAGGGGATGAAGTTGCGGGGCACCACGCCACCCACGACGGCGTCGACGAACTCGAACTCCACGTTGGTGTCCCCGATGGGGGAGAACTCGATCCACACGTCGCCGAACTGGCCGTGGCCGCCGGACTGCTTCTTGTGGCGCCCCTGGGCGGAGACGGTCTTGCGGATGGTCTCCCGGTAGGGGACCTTGGGATCCTCCAGCACGGCGGCGGCGCCGAACTTGCTGGCCAGCTTGCTGCGCACCACGTCCAGGTGCAGTTCGCCCTGGCCGGAGAGCAGGGTCTCGGTGGTCTCGGCGTTCTTCTGGGTCTGGATGGAGGGGTCTTCCTCGGCCAGGCGGGCCAGGCCGGAGAACACCTTGTCCTCCTCGCCCTGCTTGGCGGCGAAGACCGCCTTGGAGAAGCAGGGGGCGGGGAAGTCGATGCCGGGGTACCGGACGGGGGCCGCCGGGTCGCACAGGGTGTCGCCGGTGGCGGTGAAGCCCAGCTTGCTCAGCGCGCCGACGTCACCGGCGAAGAGTTGCTGGGCGTTGGTCTGCTTCTTGCCGCGCATCATGAACAGCCCGCCGGCCTTCTCCGCCTTTTCCTGGCTGGCGTTGTACAGCGGCGTGGCGGGCGTCAGGGTGCCTGAAAAGATGCGGAAGAGGGACAGCTTGCCCACGAAGGGGTCCGCCACGGTCTTGAAGACGAAGGCCGAGAAGGGCTCGGCGCTGTCGCACTTGCGGGTCACGGCCTCGCCGGACTTGGGGTTGACGCCCTCCATTTCCCCGCCCTCGGGGGAGTTGAGGTAGTCCTTCATCACGTCCAGCAGCTTGGCGACGCCCACGCCCGAGGCCGCGGACACGCCGGCGACCGGCACGATGCGCCCGGACTGCATGCCCTTGCGAAAGCCGACGAGGATTTCCTCGTGGCTCAGGGCGCCTTCCTCGAAATACTTCTCCAGCAGCGCGTCGTCCGCCTCGGCGGCGGCCTCGGTGATTTCCTCGATATACTGGTTGACCACGGAGGCCAGCGCGTCGGGCACGGGCACTTCCTTGAGCGCCTTGCCCGCGCCTTCGTAGGCCTTGTTCTCCAGCAGGTTGACCACGCCCTTGAAGCCGGCCGCGCTGCCGATGGGCACCAGGAGGGGCACCACGGAGGAGCCGAACTTGTCACGCAGGGCGTGGAGCACCTTGTCAAAGTCGGCGTTCTCGCGGTCCATCTGGTTGATGACGAACATCCGGCCGGAGCCCTGCCTGCCCGCGGCGTCCCAGGCCTTTTCGGCGCCCACCGTCATGCCGCCCACGGAGGAGACGACGATGGCGACGGTGGAGGCGACCCGCAGGGGGCCGATGGACTCGCCGACGAAGTCGAAATAGCCGGGCACGTCGATGAGGTTGATTTTGGCGTTCTTCCACTCCACCGGGGCGACCGCGGCGGAGATGGAAATGCCGCGCCGGGTCTCTTCCGGGTCGAAGTCCGTGGTCGTGGAGCCGTCCTCCACCTTGCCCTGGCGGTCGATGTTCCCGGCAGCGAAGAGCATCGACTCAGTCAGGGTCGTCTTGCCCTCGCTGCCATGCCCCATCAGGGCGACGTTGCGGATATCCTTTGTCTGGTACTCAGCCATGTGTGCTCCCCCTGTATTCAAATTGCATCCTTGCGCGATATGCTTGCAACGGATGGTATTTTACCATACGGGAAAGCCTTGTTCAAGCAAAGGCGGCGAATTGGGCGAAGCGGAGGCAATCGCGGCGCCTGCGGCGGCGGTTTCCAGCCGTTCCGGGAACAGGCGGGCGCTGGTATACGGGTAAAAAGAATGCCGGGCTGTTCGCCAGGCATTCCTTAAAAACGGCCGCTTTCGATTATTCGAGGCCGAAGGTGATGGTCACGTTGGCGGTGACGGAGACATCCCCGGAGAGGATAGGCGTGGCCTTGGCCGCCCCGTCCCCGGCAAAGCTGTCGCGGTTCATGATGCCGTAGGGGGTGCCGTAGGCTTCGTTCGCCTCGATTTTCACGATGGCGCCCAGCGCGCCGCCCGAGGCCTCCGCCAGCACCATCGCCTTGGCTTTCGCGTCTTCCACCGCGCGCCGGAGCGCCTGGTGGTAGGCTTCCGCCGCCTTGGAGGACTGGAAGGAAAGGCCGTAGATGTTGTTGGCGCCGACCGCGGCGGCCGCGTCGATGGCTTCGGAGACCTTGGCGATGTCGCGGATGGTGATGGACACCATGTTGGTGACCGTGTAATTGCCGGAAATCAGGCGCGAAGTGGTCCCGACCACGCTTTCCCCCTGCTCGAAGTAGACGTTGAACTGGCTGGTGCGGATGTCCTCCGCGGGGATGCCCAGGCGCCCCATTTCGGCGACGAGCTTTTCCATGATGGCTGCATTTTCCTTCTGCGCGTCCGCCACGGAGTGCCCGCGGGTCATCGCGCCGATTTCGACGGTGGCGACGTCCGCCTGCAGGGACACAGTAGCGGTGCCGGTGACCAGCAGCGCTCCCCCGTCCTCCGCCAGGGCGGGAAGGGCCAGCGACAAAGCGAGGACGGCAATCAGCGCGACGGCTGTTATTCTTTTCATTTGGGTTTCCTCCTTTTAATCATGAGACGGATGACGAGTACCAGGACCGCGAGGGCAATCAGGTAGGGCAGGGCGATGGAGAGAAAGACCACCAGGTCGCCCAGCCAGAGCGTAAACTGCTTCCAGGCGGCGGCAACGCCGTTCCTGACGCGCTCCGGCAGGGATTCCTCCCGGTCCTGCGAGGTCTGGAC
>JAAZAQ010000397.1 GCA_012514225.1 Clostridiales bacterium
CCGCATGGCGGGGCAGGTGCCCGAAAAGGAAAAGCAGCGGCGACTGGACGCGCTGATGGCGCTGCAGCAGGGCATCAGCCTTGAGCGCAACCGCCTGCGGGTGGGACGGGAGGATACCGTGCTGGTGACGGGAAAAAGCGGGAAGGACGCGCTGGGCCGCTCGGCCTGGGAGGCGCCCGACAGCGACGGGCTGGTGCGCGTCCGCCGGGGCGCGGGGCTGCCGGAAGGGTCGTTTGTCCGCGTCCGCTTCACCGGCGCCTCCGCCTATGACCTGGACGCGGAGCCCGTCCTCCCGGAAGGGGGGTCGGCGTGAACCTGCCCAACCGCCTTACGCTGCTGAGGGTGCTGCTGATTCCCGCCTGCGTCCTGCTGACCGCGCTGTCGCAGTTCGGCTGGGCGGCGGGGCTGTTCGCCCTGGCCAGCCTGACGGACTTCCTGGACGGATATATCGCGCGCAAGCGCGGCCTGGTCACCAACTTCGGCAAGTTCGCCGACCCGGTGGCGGACAAAATCCTGGCACTGAGCATGATGATTGCGCTGGTGGTGTTCAAGGGCTTCCCCTGGTGGGCGGCCTGCGTGGTGGCCGCAAGGGAACTGGCGGTGGACGGCCTGCGCCTGGTGGCCGTCGAGCAGGGCGTCGTCATCCCCGCGGGCACGCTGGGAAAAATCAAGACCAACTTCCAGTTTTTCTGCGTCCTCGCCTCCCTGCTCTCCGCCCCCGGCTGGCTTGTCACCGCGCTGTGCGCCGTCATGGCCTTGCTGACCGCCGCATCCGGCGCCCAGTACTTCAAATCCTCCCGCCACCTGTTTACCGGTAACGGCGATTCCCCCACCAAACCATAAGGAAGGTAACGACAATGGCAGCAAAGGATACCAAGCCGGCCGCGGGCGCGGCAGCCGACGAGAAGACACAGGCCCTGGACCGGGCGCTGGCGGCGCTGGACAAGCAGTTCGGCCGCGGCACGGTGATGAAGCTGGGCGAGCAGACCAAGATGCAGGTGGACGTGATTCCCACCGGCTGCCTGGACCTGGACGTCGCCCTGGGCGTGGGGGGCATCCCGCGCGGGCGCATCATCGAAATCTTCGGGCCGGAGTCCTCCGGCAAGACCACCGTCGCCCTGCACCTGATCGCCCAGGCGCAGAAAGCGGGCGGCCTGGCGGCCTTCATCGACGCGGAGCACGCCCTGGACCCCGCCTACGCCAAGCGGCTGGGCGTGAACATCGACGAGCTGTACGTCTCGCAGCCCAGCACGGGCGAGGACGCGCTCGAAATCGCCGAGGCGCTGGTGCGCTCCGGCGCGATTGACATCGTGGTCATCGACTCGGTGGCCGCGCTGGTGCCCCGCGCGGAAATCGACGGGGAGATGGGCGACACCTTCGTGGGCCTTCAGGCGCGCATGATGAGCCAGGCGATGCGCAAACTAGCCGGCGTGGTCAGCAAGACCGGCGCCATCGCCGTGTTCATCAACCAGCTGCGCGAGAAGGTCGGCGTGATGTACGGCAACCCCGAAACCACCCCGGGCGGCCGGGCGCTGAAGTTCTACGCCTCCGTCCGCCTGGACGTCCGGCGCGGGGAGCAGCTCAAAAACGGCACCGAGGTCATCGGCAACCGCACCAAGGTGAAGGTGGTCAAGAACAAGGTCGCCCCGCCCTTCCGGGTCGCGGAGTTCGACCTGCTCTACGGGCTGGGCATCAGCCGCGAGTCCTCGCTGCTGGACATGGCGGTGGAGCGCGACCTCATCCAGAAGTCCGGCGCGTGGTTCTCCTACAAGGACCTGCGCATCGCCCAGGGGCGCGA
>JAAZAQ010000398.1 GCA_012514225.1 Clostridiales bacterium
CGGCCTCCATGCACACGTTGACCGCGGTGTCGAAGCCCAGCGAGGTCTCGGAGTACTCCAGGTCGTTGTCGATGGTGCCGGGGATGCCCACGCAGGGCATGCCCAGCTCCCCCAGCTTCTGCGCCCCACGGAAGGAGCCGTCCCCGCCGATGACGACCAGGCCGGCGACGTCCAGGCCCCTGAGGAACTCCACCGCCTTTTGCTGGTGTTCGGGCAGGTAGAACTCCTCGCAGCGCGCCGTGCGCAGGTAGGTGCCCGGCAGGTCGGCGATATCCAGCACCGTGTCCATGTTCATGTGGGTGTAGCTGTCACGGGGCTTGTCCTTGCCGATGAGGCCGTTGTAGCCGCGCTTGATGCCGACGAGCGGCATGCCTGCCAGCGCGGAAAAGCGCGCGACCTCCATCACCGCCGCGTTCATGCCGGGGCTGTCCCCCCCGCTGGTCAGCACCGCGATTTTCTTCATGGGGCGTCCTTCCCGCGCGGGGCACCTCCCCCGCGCCGTGTCAGTCTGTCGTCCTGCGGTTTGTTCCGGCCCGCCCCTCAGGGCGCGGGCGAGAATTCATAGGCGCGGTACGCACCGTCCGCCCAGAGCAGCAGGCGGTTGCCGCCCGCCCACTGGATGCCGGCGGCGAAATCGCTCATCGGCGGCATGAAAAAAGCGAAGAACGGGTCCCTGCGCGTCTCGGGCGGCAGGGCGACCCGGCCGGTCAGGCCGGTAGAAAAGTCGTGCAGGTAGAGCCGGGGGTTGCGGCGGTCCCGGTCGCGCACGGCGAGCAGCAGCAGCCGCCCGTCCGGCGAGAGGGCCCCGTTGTCCGGCACCGTGACGCCCTCGGGCGCGCCGGCCATCAGCTCCGCCGCCGGCAGGCGCAGCAGCCGCTCCGCGGGCGCCGCGCCCTCGTTGAGGGCCAGCGTTTCGTCAAGCACCGCGTCCTGCGCCCCCGGGTCCGCCAGGTGCAGCAGCGCCGGCTGGGGCGTGGCGGCAAAGCGGGTGAAATCGGTGCGCAGCAGCACGGTGCCCCCCGCCGTCCCGGCCAGGCTGAGGGAAGGCCAGTACTGTTCCCGGAAGGGGCGCGCGTAGGTGATGAGCCTGCGCTCCCCGGAAAGGCCGGTCACCAGGAGCCCCGCGGCGTCCTGGCCGCCGGACTGCGCCGTCACCTGCAGGAAGGCGTCCGCGGTGGCCCAGAGCCGGCCGTCGGTGACGGCCATCAGGGGATTGAAGTCCGCGACGCGGGCGGACACGCCCGTCGCCGGGTCTACGGCCTGGATTTCGCCGCGCAGGCCGTCCCCGCCCGGGAACAGCGTCTCCACAAAGACGAGCCGGCCGTCCGGGCCGAAGGCCGCGCGCAGGGGCAGGCCCGCCGGGGCGCCGTCGGTCAGGCCCAGGGCGGCGGGCAGGCCGGGAAACAGCGGCCGCGCCGAAGCGGCCTTCACGTCGATGAGGAACACGTTGGTGCCCAGGCGCAGCATCGTCAGCACGGCGCGCGGGCTGCTGACCAGCAGGGAGGCGCCGTCCGGAGACCAGGAGAGCGACTGCGTCTCCACGTTCCGGGACACCCTTTGCCAGTTTTCAACCTGGCCGGGCTCCCGGAAGCCGGCTTCCGGCACGACGGCGCGGGCCTGGCCGGACGCGAGCGCCAGCAGCCACAGGCCGCCGCCCGACTCCGCCAGCGCCTGCCCGCCGTCCGGGGACAGGGAGAGCAGGCGGACCGAAGCGTAAAAGTCCCCGGGCTTCGTTTCCCCGGAGGGGAAGAGGGGCGGCTCAAAGGCGCCCGCCATGCCAAGCGAAGCCAGCGCCTCGTCCTGCCGCCGCGCCTGCCGGGCGGTTTCCTCCCCGGTCATCTGAAGCGGAAGGGGCAGGGGGGCGAGGGACAGCGCGTCCGCCGCCAGGGCCGCCGGGAAGGCGTCCCCGGCCGGCGCGGGGCTGGGGCTTTCCGCACGGGCGGGTGCCGCCAGGCAGGCGGGCAGGGCCAGGAGCGCCGCGAGCAGCAGGGCGGCGGCCGGCTGCCTCATGCGCATGTCATCCCTCCTTTTTGCGTGAAGGCGCGCGGGCAGTGCCCGCGCGCCGGTGAAGCCCCCCGGCCGGACGCTCAGATTTTGAGGATTTTGGGGGCCTTGGGGGCGCGGAGCATCGACGGCTCCGGCATGTCGGAGCCCAGCAGCGGGGTCAGGTAGTGCTTGTAGCTCTCGGTCACGTTGTTGCCGGCCTTGTTGATGAACTCGTCGGGCATCAGCCGGGTCTTGGCGGCGATTTCCTTCAGGTTTGTCAGCCGGTAGTCCACCGCGTAGGTGCCCGTGCGGTGGATGGTGATGGAGCCGTCCACGTTGTGCCAGATGGCGAACTGGGCGGCCTTCTCCCCCACCTCGCGGGCCTCGCGCTGGTCGACGTCGGACACGCAGCCGATGAAGGAGCGCTGCAGGTAACCCAGGGTGTCGGAGCGCACGCGCTTGAGCCCCAGCTTGTCCTTGATCTGTTGGGCCAGCTGCTCGCCCAGGGCGCCGGTGCCGGACAGCTGCATGTTGCCGTGGGCGTCGCGCTCCGTCTCCATGAGGCGCGCCAGGATGGGCGTGCCCTTCTCGTCCTGGATGCCCTCGGACACCGCGATGACGCAGCGGCCGAAGCGGTCGTTGGCCTTCTTCACGTCCTCCAGGAACTGCTCCATCACGAAGGCGCGCTCCGGCACGTAGACCAGGTGCGGGCCGTCGTCCGCGTACTTGCGCGCGGCCGCGGAGGCTGCGGTCAGGAAGCCGGCGTGCCGGCCCATGACGACCCCGATGTGGACGCCCGGCAGGGCGCGGTTGTCCAGGTTGATGCCGGCGAAGCTCTGCGCGACGAACTTGGCCGCGGAGGGGAAGCCGGGGGTGTGGTCGTTGACCATCAGGTCGTTGTCGATGGTCTTGGGGATGTGGATGGCGCGGAACTCGTACCTGGCCAATTCGGCCTGCTCGTTGACGATGCGCACGGTGTCGGAGGAGTCGTTCCCGCCGATATAGAAGAAGTAGCGCACGTCGTGGGCGCGGAAGACCTTGAAGATTTCCTCGCAGTACTTGGCGTCCGGCTTGTCGCGGGTGGAGGAGAGCGCCGAGGAGGGGGTGACGGCCACGCGCTCCAGGTTGTGCGTCGTCTCCTGGGTGAGGTCCATGAACTCCTCGTCCACGATGCCGCGCACGCCGCCCACGGCGCCGTAAACCTTGGTGATCTGGGGAAATTTGCGGCTTTCCAGCACCGCGCCGACCAGGGACTGGTTGATGACCGCCGTGGGCCCGCCGCCCTGGGCGACGACGACCTTGCCTTTGAGTTCCATTGCAGTTCTCCCTTTCAGATGGTAGTGGGCAAAAATCCGCCCGCGGGGGCTGCCCGCGGGCGGGGAGGTCCTCAGGCCTTGCCGTTGCAGCCCAGGACGTTGACGATCTTGTGCCGGACCATGCCCTTGAGCGCGGCGCGCGCGTCGGTCAGGTACTGGCGGGGGTCGAAGTGGTCGGGGTGCTCGGCGAAGTGCTTGCGGATCATGGCGGTGAAGGCCAGGCGCAGGTCCGAGTCGATGTTGATCTTGCACACGGCCATGGAGGCGGCCTTGCGGAGCATCTCCTCCGGGACGCCCTGGGCGCCGTCGAGCTTGCCGCCGAAGCGGTTGATCATCTCCACGTACTCGGGGATGACGCTGGAGGCGCCGTGCAGCACGATGGGGAAGCCGGGCAGGCGGCGCTCCACCTCCTCGAGGATGTCGAAGCGCAGCTTGGGCTCGCCCTTGAACTTGAACGCGCCGTGGCTGGTGCCGATTGCGATGGCCAGGCTGTCGCAGCCGGTCCTGGTCACGAACTCCTCCACGTCCTCGGGGCGGGTGTAGCTGGAGTCCTCCGCCTTGACCTTGATGTCGTCCTCCACGCCCGCCAGGCGGCCCAGCTCGCCCTCGACGGTCACGTTCCGCGCGTGCGCGTAGTCCACCACGCGGCGGGTCAGCTCGATATTCTCCTTCAGCGGCAGGTGGGAGCCGTCGATCATGACGGAGGAGAACCCGCCGTCGATGCAGGACTTGCAGGTCTCGAAGTCCGGGCCGTGGTCCAGGTGGACGACGATGTCTAGGCCGCTGGTCTCCACCGCCGCCTCAATGAGCTTCATCAGGTAGGTGTGGTTGGCGTACTTGCGCGCGCCCGCGGACACCTGCAGGATGAGCGGCGCCTTTTCCTCCTGCGCGCCCTCCACGATGCCCTGGATGATTTCCATGTTGTTCACGTTGAACGCGCCGACGGCGTACCCGCCCTCGTATGCGCGGCGGAACATCTCCCGCGAGTTGACGATTGGCATAAATCCTCCTCCTGCCTTGCGGCAGCGCTTTTTCTTTATTTTACAGCGGGAAGCGGGGGCTGTCAAACCGCGGGGCCGGGCTTTCCCCCTTTTCGCGGCGCGGGCGGGGCGCCCCCAAATTGACACCGCCCCGCCCCGCCCCTATACTCACCTCAACCCCTTTGGGGTACACGATTGAAGCGAGGGCCGCGCATGTTTGGAAAACGCGGGGACGGTTACCTGGTCAAGGGAATCGACCCCATCATCGCCCTGACGCCCTACCTGATGCCCATGCGCTGCGACGCGCAGGTGATGCTCAACTACCGGCTGGACTACGAGAAGCTGGCGCGCTACACGGCGGAAAAGGCGCGGGAGGGCCATCGCATCACCTTCATGGAAATATTTTTCGCCGCCTACGTGCGCACGGTGTCCCAGCTGCCGGAGCTCAACCGCTTCATCGCCAACAAGCGTTTTTACACCCGCAAGGACATCGTGTGCTCCTTCGCGGTGCTGCAGGACACCGCCGACGGCTCCATCAAGGAAAACATCGCCAAGTGCAAGTTCGACCCGCGGGACACGATTTTCGACGTGGCCGCGCGCATCAAGAGCGCCATCGAGGAGACGCGCAAGGAAAGCGCCGCCAACAGCACGATGAAGGTGGCCAACATCCTCAAGAACCCCTACGCCGCCAACCTCGTCTCCGTCCTGGGCCGCGTGCTGGACCGCTACGGGCTGCTGCCGCGCTACCTGCTGGACGCCAGCCCCTTCCACACCGGGCTCTTCTTCAGCAACAACGCCTCCATCGGCCTGCCGCCGGTGTACCACCACATCTACAACTTCGGCACCACCTCGCAGTTCGTGGTCATCGGCAACGTGGAGCGAACGGTGGAAATCGACGCGGAGGGCAAGCCGGTGCGCAAGCGCATCCTGCCCGCCGGGGTCACGGTGGACGAGCGCATCTGCGCGGGCATGGTGTACAGCCAGTTCCTGAAGCTGTACCAGCACCTCATCACCAACCCCCAGCTGCTGGAATCCCCGCCGGAGCGGGTCTACCACGACGAGGGGCACGTCATCAGCCTGCCCCCGCCCAAGCGGGCGAAGGGGCGCTTCCGCAGCCGGCTGGGCAAACTGCGCCAGCGCCGGAAAATCGCGGGGTGAGCGCTGCCCGAAGGCGGGCGCCCCGTCATTGGACAGGGATCATACATTGGCAGTTTGAAAGCGCCCCCGCCTTTTCGGCGGGGGCGTTCGCGCGGCGCAGCCCGGCTCAGGCGCCGGCCGGGGCCTCCGGCGCGGGCGCCGTCACGGGGGCGGGCGCGGGTTCGGGCCGCCCCTTCAGGATGCCCATGAACTGCTCGCCGGTCAGCGTCTCCGTCTCGTAGAGCACGCGGGCGATTTCGTGCAGCTTGGCCTCGTGCGCCCGCAGCAGGCCCTGGGCCTTTTCGTACTGGCCCTTGACGATGGCGACGGTCAGCTCGTCGATGCGGCCCTGGGTGTCGCTGGAGCAGCTGCTGACGAAGCCGCCGTCCAGGTACTGCCCCTGGGGGCGCTCGAAGGCGACCATGCCGAACTCCTCCGCCATGCCGAAGCGCGTGACCATGGAGCGGGCCAGCTTGGTCGCCTGCTCGATGTCGTTGGCGGCGCCGGTGGTGATGGAGTCGAACACCAGCTCCTCCGCCGCCCGGCCGCCGGTCAGCGCCGCGATCTTGTTTTCCAGGTCTGCCTTGCTCAGCAGGAAGCGCTCCTCCTCCTCCACCTGCATGGTGAAGCCCAGGGCGCCGGAGGTGCGCGGGATGATGGTGATTTTATGCACCGGCGCCGAGCCCTCCTGCAGGGCGGCCACCAGGGCGTGCCCGACCTCGTGATAGGCGACGATTTTCTTCTCGCGGTCGCTCATCACGCGGTCCTTTTTCTGGTAGCCGGCGACGACCACGTCGATGCTTTCCTCCAGGTCCTCCTGGGTGACGGTCTTGCGGCCGCGGCGGACCGCCCGCAGCGCCGCCTCGTTAATCATGTTGGCCAGGTCGGCGCCGGAGGCGCCCGCCGCCGCGCGGGCGACGCGGTTGAGGTCCACGTCCGGGCCGAGCTTGACCTTCTTGGCGTGCACCTTCAGGATGGCCTCGCGCCCCGGCAGGTCCGGCAGCTCCACTGGGATGCGCCGGTCGAAGCGGCCCGGGCGGGTCAGCGCCGGGTCCAGGATTTCGGGGCGGTTGGTGGCCGCCAGGATCATGACGCCCTTGCGGCCGTCGAAGCCGTCCATCTCGCTCAACAGCTGGTTCAGGGTCTGCTCGCGCTCGTCATTGCCGCCGAAGCCCGCCGCGGACTCCCGGCGCTTGCCGATGGTGTCGATTTCGTCGATGAAGACGATGCAGGGCGCCTTCTCGTAGGCCTGCTTGAACAGGTCGCGCACCTTGGCCGCGCCCATGCCCACGAACATCTC
>JAAZAQ010000399.1 GCA_012514225.1 Clostridiales bacterium
GATGGCGGCGCGGATGTCCTTGCGCACGCCGATGATGTGGCATTCCGTGCCCATGCGGACGAGGCTGCCCCGGTAGGGGTGCCCGTCGAACGCGGCTTGCACCTTGACGCGCCCCTTGCCGAACTCCTTGCGGACGTCGAAGGGGAACTCAACGTAGGCGCCGTCGAGGTCCGGCACCTTTTGCAGGACGGCATCAAACTCGTAGGTTCTGGGGTTCACGCGCGGCCGCCTTCCGGGTTGGCCGCGCAAAAGCGGGTGATTTCCAGAACCAGCGCCTCGGGCAGGGGCTGGTCCAGCGGCAGCTGGATGGTGCCCTTGGAGGTCCTGTAGCCTTCGAGCCGGTCCTGGAAATGGGCCATCGCCCGGGCGCCGGGGTACAGGCTGACGTGGCGGGCGTACAGGGCGAAATGGATGACGTTCCGCTCCAGGTGGAAGGTGGGCATGCGGTAGGCGATTTTCTCCTTCAGGCCGGGCGCGGCGGAGAGGATGAGCGCGCGCAGCCGGGCCAGGCGCTCCCGGTGCTCCGCGGGGCAGGACTGGATGTACTCCTCGATGGGCGTCATGGGCGCTCCTTTCGTCGGGGATTCAGGCGGGTTTCCGGTTTTGGGGGACGGGGCGGAAGAAGAACAGCAGCAGCGCGGCCGAGAGCAGGGCGAGGGCGGCGCCGAAGGAGAAGGCGGTCTGCGGCCCCTGGCGGGTCCACAGCAGACCGAACAGCGCGCTGGCGGGCAGCAGGGCGACGCCCACGACCGTGGAATGCAGGCCCAGCAGGGTGCCTTTCAGCTCCGGCGGCGAAATTTCCGCGATGAGCGCGCGCTCCACCCCGGCGGTCATGGCGGTGTAAAAGCCGTAGAGGATGAAAAAGAACAGCATCGCGGGCCTGCTCCGGGTAAACCCGAAGCCCAGGTAAACCAGGCCGAACACAAGGTACCCCGCGATGAGCAGGCGCTTGCGCCCCAGGAGGTCCGACAGCCGCCCGAAGGGGAGGGCCAGCAGGGAGGCGGTGAGGTTGTAGGCGAAATACAGCAGGATGACGCTGACGTCGTCGTAGCCCACGCTCTTGGCGCGCAGCAGCAGGAAGGCGTTGGAGGAGTTGCCCAGGGTGAACAGGAAGGCGATGAGCAGGTACAGCTTGAGCGGACCGGGGAGCTTGGAGTAGTTCTTCCAGAACCGCTCGCGCCGGGCGAGGGGACGGGCGCCCCTCTTCTCCCGGATGAAGAGGAACATGAAAAGGGACAGCAGGGCGGGAATCAGGGAATAGAGGAAGACCTTGTGATAGTCCGCCTGGCCGGCGGCCGCGTTTTTCACCAGCAGCCAGGCCAGCAGGATGCCCAGGGCAGAGCCCAGCATGTCCAGCGCCTTGTGCAGGCCGAAGGCCTTCCCCAGGCCGCCCTCCCGCGCGCTCTCGGAGACCATGACGTCCCGGGGCGTGGTGCGGATGCCCTTGCCCAGCCGGTCGACGACCCGGGCCAGCAGCACGCCGCCCCAGGACGAGGCGACCAGCAGCGCGGCTTTGTAGGCCAGGCCCGCCGCGTAGCCCAGGAAGGCGATGGGTTTCTTTTTCTGGTATTTATCCGTCAGGTAGCCGCTGAAAACCTTCAGCAGGCTGGCGGTGCTCTCTGCGACACCCTCGATGATTCCCACCAGGGCGGGCGTCGCGCCGAAGGCGCCGCTCAGGTACAGCGGGATGAGGGGATAGACCATCTCCGCGCTGATGTCGGCGAAGAAGCTGACCAGCCCCAGCATGACGACGTTGAGCACGTTCCGCCCCCCGCTTCTCCGGCTGCCCCGGGCTTACTCCCCGGGCGGCAGGGCGCCGGGGAAGAGGCCGTACAGCAGGCGGTTGTCGCCCAGGCTCTTCTCCTCCGCGCCGCAGCGCTCCGCAGGCACGTAGCTGAACACGGCGCCCTCCGCGCGGTAATAGGTGCAGGCGTCGTCCGGCAGCTCCAGCCACAGGGTGCGCCCGTCCCGGAAGGAAAGGGTCAGCGAGCGCTCCGCAAAGGAGCAGGAGGGCTCGCCCGTGCGCTCGGCGCTTTTCAGCAGCAGGTGCAGCGACCGGAGGCCCTCCGGGTCCGTGAGCTCAAAAGCCGCCGGCGCCGTTTCGCCGTCCGCGGGCCGGATGTCCAGGCGCGCGGAGACCGGCGCCTCCAGCGTCCGGGGGAGAAAACCGTCAGCCGACCACTTGACCGGCGCCTGGATATCCGGGGACGGCGCGGCCGCCAGAGCCCCGGGAAGGGCCAGGGACAGCAGCAAGGTGAGCGCCAGGGCCAGCGCCCGTCTGGTTGTTCGCATCGTTCCTCCTTTCCGGGCCGTCGACAATCGGCCCGGCTCGCTTGGAATATACCACGCCCGGAAGGCATGGAAAAGGAGGCCCGCATGGGCCTCCTGCGGATGCGCTGGAAGGCTCAGAGAATCGCCAGGATGACGAAGTTGAGGATGAACAGGGCCGTGGACACCCAGAGGATGGGGTGGATTTCCTTCGACTTGCCGGTGAAGACCTTGACGATGCAGTAGAAGAAGAAACCGAAGGCAATGCCGTAGGAGATGGAGTAGCACAGCGCCATGAACACGCCGGCGAAGAAGGCGGGCACGGCCTCGGACAGGTCGGTCCAGTCGATGTCCCTGAAACTGGCGAGCATCATGATGCCCACCATCACCA
>JAAZAQ010000058.1 GCA_012514225.1 Clostridiales bacterium
ATCTGCATGCTTTTGATGAGGTAGTCGAAAAACCGCTTGCTGTCGCGGCTGATGGTGCAGTTGTTGACCAGCCCCCTGGGCAAGCCGATCCCGCTGGTCAGCTGGTGGGCGGCCAGGGTCATGTAGGTGGTCTTCCCCGCCCTGGAGCTCCCCAGGACCGTAATCCGGTACAGGGGGAGATCGCCCACGTCATCCGGCAGGAAGCAGTGGCATTTGGGGCAGGCTTTGGTGCGCAGGGTAAAGGTGGTGTCCTCCGCGAACCGGGGGCCGTCGTCCTCCGGCTGCTGCTCCCTTTGGAAGATGGAGCCGATTTCATCCGCTTCCTCCGCCGGGGCGGCGGAGGCGGCAGCCTGCGAACGGCCCATCTCGCGCAGGGGGGTCAGGCCGTTCTTGCGGTATACCGTGATGCTGGCCGGATAGCCGGCAGTGCCTTTCTCGGTTTTCAGTGGTTCGAAAAATGGCTTTCCCCCGCGGTTCTTGCCGGACCAGGGGTGGAAGTAGTACTTTTTCCGGCTGGCGACCTCGGCAATTTGGTTGTTGGCGCCCTCCACCTTGTTGAACTGGATGATGCCGGCCAGGAAGCTTCCGTGAACCGGGTCGTAATTGTGGATATCCCCCACCGGGAAGTTCTCTTCGTCGCAAAAGAGGATATCGTGCGGATCGAAGTCCTGGTTGCAGAAAGGACAGCGAATCGCCTGGATGTCCTCCTCGGGTTTCTTGAGTTTCGCCACGTCGCGCTTTTCCCCCGTCTGTTAGTGCTTGATAAACCCTTCCATCCGGCCCACGCCCTCCAGGGTCAGGGTTTCTCCCTGAACGAGGTAAATGGGGCCCAGGACGGAAGGCTCCGAAGGGTCGCTGAAGCCAAAGATGTTGTACAGGAAGGAATGCGTGTGCTTGTCCTTCCTGAGCACGCAGACCTCCTGCGCTTTGCTGATCTCCCCGGAAATCTCCAGGTTCACGCCCTGGAGGACTTCCCCGGCGATGGTTTTGACGGTTTTCCTGAGCGGCTGCTCCTGCAGCCTGATGCTCAGGGTCTTCCCGTCCAGCTCCGCCTGCCCGCTCAGGCCGCCGCAGGCGAATGACATGGTAAAGCGGCCGTAGGGAATTCTGCCCTCCTGCAGGGTCAGCCCCTGGCCTTGCTGGAACCACCGGGGGTAGCCGACCGTTTCCGTCTGCCCGTTCCAGGACAGCTTTGCCTGCTGGTCCCTGGGCCCGACCCAGTCCCAGTACAGCTTCCAGGCGTTTCCGTCCCTGATGAGGCGCGCGTCGAACACGCTGTCCTGCGGCGCCGGCTCGCTGGCTCCGGGCTGCGCGCTTTCCCCCAGGCTTTCCATGGCCACGGGCACCGGCGGCGCGGCAATCCGGATTTCCTGGAACATCCGCAGCGTCGTCAGCTGGTCGATGCCCCCCAGGAACAGCAGGCTCATCTTTTCCACCAGGTCGCCGGGAATCCTGACAAACTCGTCCACCTGGTTGCGCGCGCCCCGCAGGCCCTCGTGCACCGGCGCGGCGACCGGATAGACCGTCAGCGCCTCGCTGCCCGCGTTGATGGGCAGCTGCAAAAGCAGCGTGCCGTCGTTGTAGTTGGCATAGTTGACGACCTTGTTGACCAGGTCGTTGTTCCCGGCGTCGGTGCAGAAGGCGGAAGCGAAGGATTGCTGCTGGGTATACGCCCTCTGGATAAACCGGAGGAACAGGTTGTCCCACACTTCCTCCAGCCTCTCCGGGTGGTACAGGTCGTTGACCAAATCCTGGTACTGCGGCAAATCCTCCAGCACGGTGTTGGCGGCCACGCTCCGGGTGTTGTTCATGTAGCTTTCGCAGGTCCTGCCGAGCACCGCCATTTCCTGCGGGGAAAGGTTGTACTTGGCCAGCAGGCCGTCCCTGCGGCTCATCCGGGACTTGATTTCGGCGTGCAGCTTCCTGCGGTACGCGTCCAGCGCGCTGAGCCTGGCCAGCCGGCCCCTGAACTTCCACAATTCGCACAAGGCGGGGTGCAGGCCGGCGAGGACACGGAGCAAATAGCTCTGGTCCTTTTCCAGCCACCTGGGCTGCGGCTGCACCCCCTGCGCCAGGCTCCACTGGTCTTTCAGCCAGGCCTCCGAATCCCCGATGCCTTCGCTTTTCCGCTGGGCGTCCAGCCGGGCGTTGTAGATTGCGCTGCCGATTAAGCCCTCGTCGCCCAGGTACCCCGCAAGGCTGTCCAGCAGAACATGGTCGTCCACCTTGGCCAGCACGTCCCTCATCCACGCTTCGGCCCACGCAAGGCTGGAGGCCTCGCTGAAAAATCGCTCTTCGTTGAACGCGTTGAAGGACAGGACCACTTCTTCCATGCTGGCGTCCCGGTCGGTCAGGCCGACGCAGGCCAGGTCCTCCACGCCGGGCAGCATGGCGACCAGCCCCTCCTCCACCGCGGCCAGCACGCGCTCCTTGGCGTTGCTGGCGTACGCGACCCCGGGCCGCTGTTCCAAGTTCAACCGGCGGTTGCTCAGGAACGCCCAGGCGGCCTCGGCCCCCATGTCCCTGGCGGCCCAGAGCTTCAGGTGCTCGGCGGATATATGGTGCACCATCTGGCGGATTTCGTAGCTGGAGCCGCTGATTTTCCCAAAGCGCATCGTGACCAGGCTGGTGCCCCCCGCCGCTTCCCGCAGGCTCTCCACCCGCCTGGAGACCAGCGCCAGAAGGCCCAGGGGGAAGGCTTCCTTTTGCTGGTGCTGGACTTCAATGCCTTCATATCCGCCCGCCTGCCGGGCAGACAAAACCATCAGGTTGCGGAATTCATGGAAGCCCCCGCGCGCTTTGCGCGCATCCTCCGGGTCCTTGAGCCATTGGGACTGTGCGGAGAACATCGTCGGGTCGTCTTCCGTCAGGTAACACAGCTGGCTGGTCAGGCTGATCCCGATCGCGTCGAGCATGTGCCTGGCCTGCCCGTGAAGGGAAAATACCTGCTCCGCGGGAACCTGCACGCCCCGCACGACGTAGGCAATCGCCAGCCGGCTGTGGATGACCAGGCCTGTCAGCTCGGCGGGAATCCGGTTGTTGATGCCCTCCCGCTTTTCCCTGACGAGGCCGCTGAAGCTGCCTTCCTGCAAGGCCTGCTCCAGCTTGTAGTACGAAACCCGGATGCCATTCCCCGGGCGGATCATGCCTGCCTCCGGGTTTTCCACAAGGCAGATGAGCTCCACCAGGCTTTGGTAGTTGAGGTCCACATGGTCCTGGAGGGCGGACAGGGTGTGCTCGGCCTCCTTCACGGCCGGGTCGCCGACCAGGACCAGCAGGAATGGCATTTTAGGCGTAAACATCGGGTGTTTCCAGTTTTCCTTTCCGGAGGGTAGAAGAGCCGGGGCAGGAGGGCTTCATGCGCGGGGCCTGGCGAAGCCCGGAGCCGTCTGTGGCGGACGGCTCCGGGAAAACGGTTTCCTAAACCAGGAAGACCTTGGTTTCCTGGACCATTTTGGTCATCAGATCCGCGTTTTGCGTGCGGTCCGCCGCGCTCAGGCTGCCGCGGTCATACTCCAGTTCGCTGGCGGTGTTCTTGTAGGTCTGCGCGAAGTCCCGGGCCTTGGCCTGGACGGCTTCGTACTCGGCCTTGGAAATGTCGTTGATTGTGTTCATTAGCTTTTCGGCTTTGTCCCGCAGGAAGCGGCGGTCGTTGTAATCAATCCGGGCGTCCTTTTCGTCCGCCAGAATCCGCAGCAGCACCAGGGGCTTGCAGTGGCCGTAAAGCGTGATCTCCGTGTCGTTGAGCTTGTTGGCGGTGAACAGCTCGACCAGGTTGCCCGACACGTTTTTGAACTGGACGTTCTGATTGCCCCACTGGAACTGGTCGAAGACCAGCAGGTGCATGAAGGGCTTGGCATAATCCAGGAACACGTCGCCTGCCGTCATGTTCTTTTTCACCTCTTCAATCTGGCTTCCGACATGGCGGTACATTTCCAGCTGACGGCTCATATCCTCCACCACGTCGGGATGCTGGCTGATCATGAAATACTTGACGGCTTCTCGGCGCGCGGTCTCAGCCTCCCTTTCAGCCCTTTGCTTTTCCTGGTTGGTGCCGTCCGCCGGGGCCAGGTTCAGCCCCATCGCGTTGCCGAACACCGCGGTGAAGTTGCCGCAGTTGAAGCTCCTCTCGTCCCCCATGTCCCGCAAGGCTTCCAGGGCGGACAGCTTGTTCTGGTGGCTCCGGCGGGCGTCCTGCATCACCTGCCCGACCTGCTCCTTGAGGACTTCGGATTCCATGATGGTGCCGTTTTCGTTCCGCTTGAGGCGCACGTGCAGGATATTGCCGGTGGCGGAGGTTTCCAGCCGCGCAAGCTTGATTTGCAGGGCTTCGTCGAGGATTGCGTGCTGTTTTTGCTGCTCCTCGCCGAGCCTCACGGCGCGGCCGGCGTTCGGCCCGTGCAGGAGCAGGTGCGGAATCGGGGTCGGCAGGTATCCCCAGTCGCTGCGGAAGCTCTTCCCGCTGTCCTGCTTCTGCACCAGGTGAACGCCCTTGTCGTTGTTGCGAACCATGGTGTCCTCGTACACCCGCTCCAGGTCGCCCAGGTTGGCGTAGCGGTACAGCGGCAGGCAGTTGTAGGTCTTCAGCCAGTAAATCCGGTCGTTGATCTTGGAATACTTGGGGGTGACGTTTTTCTGGTTGCCATACTCTTCCAGACCAGCCTTGACGATGGCGGCGTTGTCCGGAACGGATACGTAGGAGTACTCCACAAACTCGTTGTTGCCGGACGGCAGCAGGTTGAGCATGGTGGTCGCGGCCACGTCCAGCCCGGGCAGCATGGCGTCCACCAGGTATTCCTGCTTTTCATGGGGCGTGGAGCCGGGCATCTTCATCTCCAGCAGCTGGTCCATGGACACGCCGTTGATTTCCCGGGTGAGCTGGTTGACGAACGATTCGGTCATCCGCAGGAACTGGCCTCTCGTCTGGTCCCATCCCTCGATCTTGTTGGTCTGGTTCAAGGCGACCGCGAAGGAGTTGTCCGCCAGGTTCCTCAGGATGCTGATGGTCGTGGCGTCCATCTGGTTGGCGTCGGCAAGGCGCTGCATCTGCTGGTCGATGTAGTCCTTGAGCCGGTCGAAGGAAACGATGTCCGTCCCCGTGGCGGTCTCCCGCAGCAGGTCGCTCACGCTGGCGTTCAAGTCGTTGGATACGTTCCTGAGCAGGTTGTTGAACGTGGGCAGGATGACGGCGGAATAGTCCCGCATGCGTTTTTCAACGTCCCTGAGGCCGGACGCCACTTCCTTTGCCAGCGCCTCGTCCCGCTTGCTGATATAGAGCTGCTGGCAGGCGTTGATGTATGTTTCGGCTTTCCCGTAAAGGCCCAGGGCCCTTTGCACCTTGTTCAGGTTGACCATGTCCGGGTAAAGCGTATTGGTGATATGCCCCAGCTGCTGGGCCGCCTCCCCCTCCGCGTTGACGCGGGTGGTTTCCCAGAATTTGAGGAAGCCGCTCATCTTCGTCAGCAGCCCGTTCTCCGGGTCGTTCAGCCAGGTCTCCACGACGAAGGGGCCGAAATTCGGGTCGGTCATGTAGCCGCGCACCGTTTTCTCGAAGCGCTCGTAAACCAGCTCGACCTTTTCCGCTGCAAACTCGGCCGCGTCCATCGCAACCTGATGGCTGAAATCCCGGTAGGGCTTTCCGTGCAGCGCGTCGTCCCCGTGCATATCGGTGACGGTCTTGGGCTCGTAGCCGGCCTCTCCGCTGAAGTAGGAGGGCAAGGGGCGCACTGCGTCAAAAAGGATAAACAGGTCTTCATCCTGCGGCATGACCTGCTGCAGCGCGTCGTTGGCCACCCGCGTGCCCAGGATGGACGGGCGGTTCACCAGGTCCATCACCTTGTCGAAGGTCAGCTTGGCCTCGTAGGTCACCATGTCGTCCAGCTGGGCTTCCGTATTGGCGGCGCCCACGGACATATAGGTGTAGTTGACGGGGAAGGGCTTGTTCATGTGCATGGACGCGTTGACCACGTTGGAAAGGTGGGACAGGTAGGTAAACTCGCCCTCCGCGCCGGCGTTCGCCTCGGCGGCAAAGTTGTGCAGCAGGGACTCCGACAGGATGTCCATGACCTCCGTATACGCGTTGTTGATGATGGTCCCGTCTTCCCTGGACTCGCCGATCAGGACCACGTCGTCGTAGGGGGCCCGCTTCCAGTCATACTTGATGGTGCTCGTATACTTCTGTTGGTGGACGACCTCGTGCTGTTTCCAGTTCATCCAGAAATCCAGTTCCTTCAGCGACGCGAAGGCGTTTGTTTTCAGCCTTCTGTTGTCGTTGTCGTTGGGATTGTTGAACTTCTTCAGGTTGACGCCGGGCATGATCAGGTAGCCCTGAATCCGGACCGTGACCCCGTCAAAGAAGTTCGCCATGATGTAGCGGATCAGGTAGGGCAGGTCCATGAAACAGCCGGCGCCCGTGCCGCCCGAGATACCCGAGGCGATAATCACGTTCAGGCTGCCGCCCGCCTCGTCCCGCTGGACGCCCATGAGGTTCCCGATGGTGGCCTTCAGGGTTTCCACCAGCTTGTCCGCGTTGCGGAACAGGAGCAGCCGCCCCACCTGCCGGAAACCGCCGGCGCCGTTGCGCGCGTTGTTCGATGGAATCCGCGTGTCCCACCAGCTTTTTTCCCATTCATACATCGCGGCGGGGTTCTCGATAATCGCCTCCAGGTTGGGCATGACCAATTCAAACCGCTCCGCGTTGACCAGGCGGTTGTCCGCCGCGCCGCGCCGCCTCAGCTCCTCGGCGTCCGTGTCGACCGCCAGATAAGAGGTGCGGGCCGGTTTGTCCTGCTGCTCGCCGCCGATGACCGGCAGGACGTAGCGCTCCTTGAACTTCCGCTTGATGCTCAGCAGCGCGTCCGCGCCGGTGCCGCCCAGGCCGATAATCAGCAAGGGGTCGTTGATCTTGGGCACCCGTTTATTCTCTACCTTGAAATGTGGCATGGAATCATCCTCCTCAGTGCTTTTCTATCTGTGGCACAGGCGTACCTGCGCATCGGTCCCGTCGATTCCCCCGCGGAGCGCCGCCGGCCTCCAGGCCGCTCCCCCGCGCATAGCCTTGCTGCGGATTCCCTGGTTTTCACCGCCGTACCCGGGTGGGCCTGCGCGGATCGGCAGCCGCCCCCTACGACCCGGCATAGGGCCCGCGCCTGCGCGGGGCGGGCGGCCCCTTGCGGGGCCTGGGCGCCTGGTTGACCTGCAGCACCCAGCTGATGCTGTGGCCGTTGTTTTCCACCTTGAGCTCCCGGCCCACCTGCAGCTTGAGCTTCTTGTTCTTCTTGCTCAGGGTCTGGTTGCCCACCTTGATGATGGCGGGCCCGTGGCCGCCTTTGCCGTACAGCACGAAGATGCTGTTCTTTGCGGCCTGCAGCTTGACGTTTTGCAGGTGCGTCTTGTTCAGCCCCACGTCCGCGAGCATGGTGCCGTCCGCGTACTGGCTCAGGGACAGCCTGGACTTGGTGTCCGGCAGGATGCTCTCCGTATGTACGCTGGCGTCCCGCTTGCGCAGGAGCTTCATGCCCTTGAAGCTGGGCTTCAAAATCCGCAGGACAATCAGCAGCAGGATGACAGCCCCCAGGAGGATGGCGCCGTAGAGCATGGCCTTTTCCTTCACCGCCTGGGTCAGCGAAATCACCTCGATCTCATAGGGAAGCGAGGCGGATGTGTCGCTCTTGTCCGTCGCGGTGATGGTAAAGGCGGCCTTTCCGGCGGCCTTGGGCGTGAAGGTGGCCTTGTACAGCGTCCGGCCTTCCGGGAAAGCGTCGCCGGGCGCTTCCGCTTCCTCCGTCATTTCGACGCCCACCGCGTCCTGCGCGCCGGCCAGCCCGATGCTCAGCGCGTCATGGGGGAGGTTTTTGTCGTCAAACAGGTCGTTGAGCGTAATCGTCCAGGGCTCCGTCGCCTCCTGCTTGAGCAGGGTGAAGGGTTCCACCTCCGCGCTGGTTCTCAGCAGCCGGCCGGCCGCCTCCTGCTGGACCGTTGGCGCCGCGTTCCCGCTGGAAATGTCGTCAAACTGCGCGCTGCCCAGCTTGATGCCGCCGCCCTGGTCAGCCTGGTTCCCCGCCCAAAGCTCCGCCCGGATGACGTACTGCTCGCGGTCGTCCAGCTGCAGGGCGCCCGTCCAGGTCGTGCTGTCGGCCTTCGTCAGCCCAAGCTCGACGTCCGCCCCGCTCATGCGGTCCCCCTTGACGTGGAAGGCGCGGATGTGGGGGTTGTAGCGGGTGATGTCGTAGCCGGAAGCGGAGCCCTCGATCCGGACGCTGAAGTTCACGATGGAATCCTTGTTGAAATAGCCCTCGTCGTTGGGCTGGGTGACCAGGCTGATGACCGGCGCATACGACTTTTCCAGTTCGCCGGCGATGGAGACCACCTCGACCGGGATTTCCAGCCCATCCGCGGGCAGCGGCGCGCCCGCCGCGTCTGCCAGCGCAGCGCCGTCGTTGTCCTTCACCTGGATAAACAGCGACGCCGTGCCCGGCTTGCCCTGCGTGGTGACGGTCGTCGGCATCCCGGCGTCTTCCCCGGGGTCTGCGATGAGCACAATCCCAGGGTCGCTGCTCATGACGGATGGCGTCAGGGCGTCCCCGTCCCGGTCTATCACATAGTCGGAAAGGCGCATCAGCCTTTCCTGCGGCTTGCCGTACTCAGGGTCGTTGGGGTCGTCGATTTCCATCTGGATGGCCGGGATGCTGGCCAGGGCGACCTGGGGCGCCTGGTTTTCCACCGGGAAGCTGATGGAATCGGACACCCGGAGCAAGCCGGAGCCGGAGAGCCGCACGAACAGCTGGTACTGGCCTTCCTTCCGGATGGGGTTTTGGTTGACGTCCAGGAAGTCGCTGATGCTGAACGCCGCTTCAAAGCGGTCCCGCCCGGTCGCGTGGGGCGGCAGCTCGATCTTGGAGATGGCGGCCTCGGTGTCCAGCGCCGTGCCGCTGTAATTGCCCGCCATCAGGTACGCCCACGCCTGGATGCCCTTGACGACCTGGCCGTCCGCGTCCCGCTGCTGCTCGTACAGGAGCGCGTCCCGGGACGGCTGCCCGTCCTTCCACAGCTGCGCCGTCAGGGTGACGCGGTCCCCCTTTTTATAAGGCCCCGCGGCAGGCTCAAGCTGCACCGCAAGGGTTTCCGTATAGTTGTACAGAACGTTGACCGCAACGTGCTCCGGCGCGTTTTCCACCTTGCCGAACACCAGCCTCCACGTCCCCCGCTCGCGGGGCTTGTGGATTTTGTACTGGACAAAGCGGCTCATCTCGATCTTGTATACGTCTGCGATGGCGACCCGGTCGTCGTCCCCCGGCATCATGAGCCGGATGTTCTCCAGCCCCTCGGTCTGCAGGAGGATGTTGGCTTCTTCAACGGATTTGTTGGGGATGTCGATTTCAATCTGGTAATAGCCCTTGTCCGCCTCGTACGTCGCGACCGGCTGGGTGCTCACCATCTCGGAGCCGATCTGGTGGCCGAACATCGCGCTGAAGACCTTGGGCAGGTCCGACGGCTCGTTGATTTCCAGGCTGAGGCCGCCCGTGGCGTCGGCCCAGTTGAACATGTTGGATTTGACCTGGGTGTCCACGTCCTTGTTGTCCGCCCGGCTGTTGAGCAGCACGGTGTAGATGGTGTATCCGTTCTGCCGGCTGTCGGCCGCCGCCTTGTTGGCCTTGTCCAGTTCGCCCCGCTCGATATCCGGCACGTCCTTTTTGTCGGCAGTGCCCGACGCGGCAATCCGCCCGTCCGCCAGCAGCAGGATCATGGGCTTGTTGCCGTTGCCGCCCGGGCCGTCCCGGTCGGCCGCGCCGGCGTTGAGCAAACGCACCGCTTCCTCAAGGGCGGTGCCGATCATGGTGCCGCCCTGCGTGCCGTGGTCCGCCGTATGGACAAAATCGGACAGCTTGCTGGTGAACACCGCCCGGTTGCTTGACCCCGCCAGGTCCTTGCCGTCCTGCTGGTTCAGCTCGGCGATGTTGAGCAGCTGGTCCTTCTCCTGCCCGGGGATGCTGATGGGAACGTTTCTGAAGTGAAACGGCACCACGGCCGCCCGGGAGGCGTAAAGGGGAACCATATTGAGCATGATGGCGGCCGCGTCGAAGCGGTAGCCGTCATAGTCCGACACGTTTTTATTGTCCCTGCCGCCCCGCATGGAATTGCTGTTGTCCAGCAGGATGACCAGGTCGACCCCGCTTTTGGCGGCGCCCCCCTGGTTCGCCGTCGTCGCCAGGCCGCCGCCGGCCCCTGACAATAGAAACGCTGCAACCAGCAGCGCCGCCACGCGTTTGGGTAGACTCGTCCTCATG
>JAAZAQ010000400.1 GCA_012514225.1 Clostridiales bacterium
CCCGACAGCGTCTGGATGAAGGCCATCGCCACGTAGCCCAGCGCCAGGATGGCCATCATGCGCATGCCGGTGGTGATGATGTAATTTTTATGGATTTCGTGGTCCTCCATGAACAGGCTCATGATTTCTTTGCCGAACAGCAGGATGACCGCCGTGAGCACCACCGCGGTGATGGCCGCCAAGGCGAGGCCCTGCCGGGTGCCCGCCTGCAGGCGATCCACCTTCCTCGCGCCGACGTTCTGGCCGATGAAGGTGGTCATGGTCTGGCCGAAGGAGAAGTTGGGCATCATCGCGAAGCCGTCCACCCGCATCAGGATAGTGGACATGGCCAGGTATTCGGGGCCGAAGCGGTTCTGCAGCGGCTGCACGAGAATCATGGCGATGGAGAAGATGGCCTGCGTGATGCCGGCCGGCAGGCCCAGGCGGAGGATGTCCCGCCAGACGCCGTCCTTTAAGCGGAAGGAATCGCGGCTTAAGGCGAAGACGTCCCGCATCCGGTTGAGCTTCAGGTAGCAGAGGACGGCGGAGATGGTCTGCGACAGGATGGTCGCCCAGGCCACGCCTGCGACACCCCAGCCAAAGCTGATGACGAACCACAGGTCCAGCACGATGTTCAGCAGGGTCGCCAGAATCAGGAAGGCCAGGGCGGACAGGCTGTCCCCCAGCCCCCTTAGGATGCCGGCCAGGACATTGTAGAACAGCGCGCCGGTGATGCCCAGGAAGAGAATCTGCATGTACTGGACCGACCAGTCCAGGATGCGCTCCGGCGTGCCCAGCGCAACCATCAGCGGGCGGGTGACGGCAAAGCCGACGACGGTCGTGGCCAGGGCGGCCACCCCGGTCAGGGTGAGGCAGTTGCCGATGGTCCTGGTCAGCATCGCGCGGTTCCTGGCGCCAAAATACTGGGAAACCAGGATGCCCGCCCCCATGGAGACGCCAACGAACAGGGCCAGCATGAAGTTGAGCAGGGGGAAGGCCCTGCCCACCGCCGCCAGCGCGTCGCTGCCCACGTGGCGGCCCACGACGATGGTGTCCACGGTGTTGTACAGCTGCTGGGCGACGTTGCCGACGAGCATCGGGACGGCGAAACCCAGGATGCGCTTCCAGGGGGTGCCGACGGTCATGTCCCGGGGAGAAAAGAGCTTACGGATTGCCTGCATGGATGACCCCGCTTTCAAAAATAGGGCTTGATTATAACAGCACAGGCAGGCGCGGGCAAGAAAAGGGGAGGAGGCCGGACGGCGCGGGAAATATGAAGGCTTTCCCGAATTATGGTATAATTGTCGGGAGGTGATGCGCAATGAAAACAACGGTGCCCAAGGAAAAGATGGGTAAAAAAGCGCGCAGGGAACTGAACCTGGCCAAGCGAACCACCTGGGCGTTCAGCCCCGTCAGCCGCGTGAAGGACAGCAGGAAGGGTTACAGGCGCGAACGGATCCGTCCCGAGGAATACCGGGGCGGTTTTTATTTGATGCGGGCTGGGCAAGACGAACGCGGCGGCGGCGGCCCCGTTTCCTTGACGCTGCCCGGCCCGCCCTGTAGAATAAACGCCGCGGGCGGAACGCCCGCCTGAAAGGCGCCGTATGAACGCGATTTTCTCGGCCGTGATGGGTCTGGTGCAAGGCCTGTCGGAGTTCCTCCCCATCTCCTCCTCCGGACACCTGATTGTGGCGGAAAAGCTGCTGGGCCTGCTGGGCTATCAGCCCGGCGGGGAGCGGGTCGCCTTTTACGTGATGCTGCACATGGGCACCCTGATCGCGGTGGCGCTGGTGTTCTGGAAGGACTGGGTGGACATGCTGCGGCATCCGGTCAAGAACCGCACCCTGCTGCTGCTGTTCGTCGCCTCGCTGCCGGCGCTGCTGGTCAAACTCGTGCTGGGCAGCTGGATTGACGGGCTGTTCACCGGCTGGTTCCTGGGCGTCTCCTTCCTGATAACGGCCGCATTCCTGGTCATCATCGAATGGGTCGAGAAGAAGCGCGGCCAGGGCGCCGGCGGCAGCGCGGTCGAACTGCCCTCCGCCCTTGTGATGGGCGCCTTCCAGGGTGTCGCGCTGCTGCCGGGCGTCAGCCGCAGCGGCTCAACGCTGCTGGGCGGCGTGCTGTCCGGCCTGAACCGGAAAACAGCGGCCAAATTCTCGTTCATGATGTCCGCGCCCGCCATCCTGGGCAGTTTCCTCTCCGAGGGCAAGGACGCGGTCGAACAGTCCGGGGTCGCCTCCCTGCTGGGCGCCAACACCTTGATCGGGCTGGTATTCGCCGCCGTTTCAGGGTACCTGGCCATCCGCTACATGCTCCGCCTCATCGAGCGCATCAGTTTCTACCGCTTCGCTGCCTACGTGGCGATCGTCGGCATCCTTGTCCTCATCGCCCAGCTGACGGGCTTCGCCGGGTTCCCGCCGCTGGCTTTCCCCGCTTCCATTCCCCCTGCCTGAACCGAGGAGGTGACCATGCCCCGAAAGTTTTTGATTTTATTCTTCGCCCTGCTGATGGCGTTTGAAATCCCCCTGATGGCCGCCGCGCAGGAAGCCGGCGCGCTCTACCCCACCCCGGGCACCGTGCGCCTGACCGGAACGGGCTATTGGGAAACGCCCATGGACATCCGGGACGAGAAGGCGGTCTGGGACATGCTGATGGCGCCGGTCACGGTGGTCAAGGGCAACCAGAAAACCCAGCAGGTGCTGTACAGCGAGCCGGACGAGTCCTCCGCCCCCGTGGGCGACGTGACGCGGGACTCCCAGGGGCTGCACGTACTGGAAACGCGTGACGACGGCTGGAGCCTGGTGGAGACCTACTCCAGCTCCTTCTTTGACAGCAAGATCAAAGCCTGGAACCAGCTGGTCAAGGGGTACATCCGCACCAGCATGCTGGAAACCGTGCAGCCCAAGGGCAAGTACGGGCTGGTGGTGGACAAGCTGACGCAACGGCTGTACATCTTCGAGGATGGCGCGCTCTACGACGTGCTGGCCATTTCCACCGGCCTGCCCAACGAGAAGCAGCCCTACAACGAGACCCGCTCCGGCGAGTTCCTGCTGGTGAGCCCGATGGGCGGGTTCGAGGTCGAGGGGCTCAACGCCGCGATGGGGCTGCGCTTCAACTTCGGCGACGTGCTGCACGAGGTACCCCACCTGGTGCGAGGCGGCGAGAAGCGCTATGAAAAGTTCGAGGCGGTGCTCGGCCAGCGCGCCAGCCACGGCTGCATCCGCGTGCAGCGCAAGCGCACCCCAAAGGGGACCAACATGACCTGGGTGTGGAACGCGATGCGGCGGCGCATGGACACCAAGCTGGTCATCTGGGAGGACGTGCCCGGCCGCCAGATGGCGCACGTCGACCCGCAGACGCCGCTGTACTACAACGCCAACGGCGGGCAGAACTACCACATGGCGCCCAAGTGCTACGGCGTGCGGGACAAGTTCCTGCCGATGGCTGAGTTCACCTACGGGGAACTTGAGCAGGAGCCGCATCTGTCCCTGACCTCCTGCCCCTACTGCTTCCCCCCGCTGCGCGTGGCCGAAATCGACGCCGTCAACGCGGCGCACAAGCTGCCCTGAGCAGCAGACCACCGGGGCATAAAAACCAGACGGGGAACCCTTGAAATCCCGAAACCCGGGTGGTATACTGTCCCAGCGCCTGTGAAGGCGCATCCGGGGCATTAGCACAGTTGGTAGGACGAGGTAAGCGTACTTTCGCCCCAACCAAGCCCCAAACCACCTGCCCAAGCGGGCAAAAATCACCACGGGGCATTAGCACAGCTGGTAGGACGAGGTAAGCGTAC
>JAAZAQ010000059.1 GCA_012514225.1 Clostridiales bacterium
CGGGTCAGCCCGCCGTAAAAGCCGGTCAGGTGGGTGCCGCCCTCGGGGGTCCGCACGTTGTTGGCGAAGGCGAAGGTGTTCTCCTGGTAGGAATCGTTGTACTGCAGCGCGACTTCCACCGCGACCTCGTTTTTCAGACCCTCGATGTAGACCGGCTCGGGGTGCAGGGGCGTGCGGTTCTTGTTGATGTACTTGACGAACTCGCTGATGCCGCCCTCGAAGTGGTAGCTGCGCGACTCATTGGGCTCCACCCGCTCGTCGGTGATGTCGATGCGGATGCCGCGGTTTAAGAAGGCCATCTCGCGCATGCGGCCCTGCAGCACCTCAAAGCGGAAGGCGGCGTCGGGATCGAAAATGCCGTCCGGGTTGCCTTCCCCCTTGACGTCCGGCCAGAAGCGCACGGTGGTGCCGGTGCGGTCGGCTTGCCCGATGACCCGCAGGTCGTAGGTCGGCTTGCCGCGGCTGTACTCCTGCTGGTAGACCTGGCCGTTCTGGTAGACGAGCACCTCCATCTTCAGGGACAGCGCGTTGACCACGGAGGCCCCCACACCGTGCAGGCCGCCGGAAACCTTGTATCCGTCCCCGCCGAACTTTCCGCCCGCATGCAGCACCGTCAGGCAAACCTCCACCGCCGGCCGCTTGAGCTTGGGATGGAGGCCGACCGGGAAGCCGCGGCCGTCGTCCGCCACGGACAGGGAGCCGTCCGGGTGCAGGACGACGCGGATATGCGTGCAGTAGCCGGCCAGGGCCTCGTCAATCGCGTTGTCCACGATTTCGTAGGCCATGTGGTGCAGGCCGTTCTGGTCGGTGGAGCCGATGTACATGCCCGGCCGCTTGCGGACGGCCTCCAGCCCCTCGAGCACCTGTATCTGCTTCTCGTCGTATTTCGCGTCCACGTGCGTAGTCATCGCGCTGATATCCTGATGGTTTTCCCGGGACATAATCAACCTCTTTTCTCGCTTGTCAGCCGCGCCGGAAGGCGCGGCCGCCAGTGTTTTCAGTATAGCATAAATTGGTCAAAAAAGAAAGCGGAAAACCGCCTGAAAAAGGCGGTTCTCCATTCAAATTTTTCTTGATTTCCCTTGCGTTTCAGGAAGCCGCCCGGATTTGTATTTTTTGGTCGTCTTCCAGTGCCGGGCAGGCCGGGCCAAACCCGGGGCGGGCGGTTACTTCCCGGCGGGCGCCGGGTTGGCGGAAGGCGACCCCCGGAATGGCACGAAGGGCTGGACGGCGCCGACGCCCTCCACGTAGGGGGAAAGCGGGAAGGGGGTATCGTCCTGCACCCGGCGCAGGGTGTCCAGCGCTTCCTCGCCGCTGAGGAACACGGGCCGGTAATCGTTGAACTCCGCCGTGCCGGAGGGGGAAACCGGGACGAGGGTCACCTGGTGGCCCAGGTAGTTTTTCTCCGCGTCGAAGCGCAGCTCCACCCGCGCGACGAGCGCCCGGTCCGCCCGGACGCCCGGGCGGCGGGAAATATCCAGGTCCTTGTTGCCACCGAAGGAGAAGTTGCCAAGGGAATAAAGGACGCTGGCATCCCCCATGAGGTCCATGCCCTGGGGCAGGTGGGGATGGTGGCCGACCACCAGCGTCGCGCCGCGGCGGATATACCAGCGCGCCATGTCCTCCTGCCGCCAGTTGCGCCGGGTGGCGTACTCGATGCCGTCGTGGGTGACGCCGACGACCACCTGGCAGCCCGCCGCCCACAGCTCTTCCATGGTACGGTTGAAATCCAGGGGCTTGCGGCCCCAGTAGGAATAGAAGGTGCCCAGAAGGCCGACCTTGACGCCGTTTTTCTCGAAGATGTAGGAGCGCTCCCCCGCGGAGGTGCTGCCGAACCAGGCGACGCCAGACTCCTCCAGCGCCTTCACGGTGCTGTGGTACCCGGGCAGGCCGTAGTCCAGGATGTGGTTGTTGGCCAGGAAGGCCGCCTCCACGCTGCCCTCCGTCAGGATTTTGGCGAAGGAGACCGGGCCGCGGAAGTTGTAGTTCTTGGCGGTCCTGTTGTCCTTGAGGTCATACAGGACGCTCTCCAGGTTGACGACGGTCAGGTCGTCCTGCGCGAAGTACTCCATGAAATTTTCGAAGGGGTAGCTGGGGCCGAAGCGCTCGACATAGCGGTCGAAGGCGGATTCCGTGCCCTTGAGCCATTCCTCGCTGCCCAGGGTGCAGTCCCCCGCGAAGGTCATCAGGATGCTGAACCCCTCCGCCCCGCCGGCGGGGACAGCCGCGAACAGCAAAAAAACAAGGAGCGGGGCGAGCGCCCCACGTACGGTGAAAAGCCTTTTAATCAGCGAAAACATGCGGGAATTGTACCAAGGACGCCCCCGGGTGTCAATTTGAAGGCGCTTGACAGCGCGCTCCCGGGGCATTAGGATGCCCGCAAACCGGCGAGGGAGAGAAGTACCCGGAACCGCCTGAAACGAAGAGAGCCGCCAGCGGTGGGAACGCGGCATGAGGGCATCCGGCGAATGGGCTTCCGAGGGCCGCCCGAACGGCAGCGCCCAGTAGGAGCGGACGGGACACGCACCCGTTATCCAGGCGTCGCGCGTGACAGCGCGCGGAACGAGTGGGCTTTTTAAGCCAAGTTGAGTGGTACCGCGGACGCACCGCCTCAAGCAGCAATGCTTGGGGCGTTTTCATTGCACAAGGACATTGATAATCGCCCGGAAAAGAAAGGAGCCCCCCAATGAAAAAGAGACTCATACTGGCCCTGGCACTGGTTCTGTCCCTCCTCCCGCTGGCGGCGCCGCAGGCGCAGGAAAAGCCCCTGCGCATCGGCATCGCGCAGTTCGCCGACCACCCCTCGCTGGACAACTGCAGGGAGGGCTTCATCCAGGGCCTGGCGGAAGCGGGGTTCGAGGACGGGAAGAGCATCGCCCTCGACTACCGCAACGCGCAGGCGGACATGGGGCTGACCGCCCTGATTGCCTCGTCGTTCGTGGACAACGGCTACGACCTCATCTGCGCGATTGCCACGCCCATGGCCATGACGGCGGTCAACACCGCGGACGGGAAAATCCCGGTCATCTACTCCGCCGTGTCGGCGCCCGTCGAGGCGGGGCTCGCCGGGTCGGACGGCCTGTCCGCCGCCAACGCGACGGGCACCAGCGACCAGCTCCCCGTCAAGGCCCAGCTGGCGCTCATCCGCGCCTTCCAGCCGGAGGCCAGGACCCTCGGCCTCCTGTACACGGTGGGCGA
>JAAZAQ010000401.1 GCA_012514225.1 Clostridiales bacterium
ATTTGACCAGGTGTTCAACGTCGCCGGCTCCTTCCTGGCGCTGTCCTGGTTTGAGCAGCCGCAGGACCGGATGCTGGGCCGGGCGCCCATCCTCAGCGCCTACAACTTTGAGTAGGAACCGCGCCCTGTGGCTGCGCAGGCTGCTCGCGGCAGGGCTGGCCGCGCTCCTCCTGCCGGCGCTTTCTATGCCCGCTTTGGCGGAGCCGCAGGCGCCCGCCCGCCGGGTCTTCCCGGCGGAGGAGGCCGGGCCCGTCCCGCCGGGAACGGATACGCTTGAGCTGTACGTCCTCCCCCTGCAGGGCGGGGACTGCATGCTGTTGTCCTCCGGGGGCCAATGGATGCTGGTGGACATGGGCAGGCGCGACGATTCCGGTCTCATCCGGGACATGCTGGTCCGCCTGGGCATCGCCCACGTCGATATCGCTTTCAACACCCATCCGCACGAGGACCACCTGGGCGGCCTCAGGCCCCTGCTGGACGCCTTCGGGTTCGGCCTGTTTTACACCGTCTTCCCGGAGGACTACGGCGGCTTCAACATCGTCCAGGTGCCGGCAATCCGCGCGCTTGGCCGCGCCGGCGTCCCGGTCCGGCGGGCGGCGGATGGGGACGTGATTCCGCTGGGCAACGCCCGCGTCACCGTCCTGCAGAACTTCGGGAAAGACCCCAACGCCTCCAGCGCCGTGCTGCGCGTGGCGTTCGGTGAAACGACCCTGCTGCTGGCGGCGGACGTCAACCGCCTGACCCAGTCCCGGCTGGCTGCGCGCCACGACCTCAAGGCGGACGTCCTCAAATATCCCCACCACGCCCAGGAAATCCTGCACCCGGATTTCATCGGCGCCGTCCGCCCAGAATATGCCCTGATTACCAACGGCTCCCTGGAAACCCTGGGAGCCCAGCGGTTCCTGGAGCGGCGGCAGGTCGGCTACCTGTTCTCCACCTGGGGGCTCATCCGCCTGGTGTCCGACGGCCGGCGCGTCCTGCTGTCCCAGGAGGTTCGCCCGGAGCTGCGGGAATTTATCGATAAGCGCAACCAGAAGCCATAGGGAATCATGATGGACAACAGCCGGCGCGGTTTGCGCTGGCTGAGACTGTCGAAAAAGGTCTGCGGACCTTTTTCGATTCGGAAGATTGCTGAGGAATGTTTTCGCTGTTCGCGAAAACGCCCCGCGCGTCCGGCAGAGCCGGACGACACGATTGTAATCGGTGGGCTGCCGCCCCCCGAAGCCCCCTGCATCATGGTCTATTGTAAGGTTTTTTGACAGCCTAAGCCGGCGCGGTTTGCGTCGGCTGTTGTTTTTTATCAATGAAGCCCGGGCGGCTCCCGGCGCGTCAGGGCGCGCCGGCTTTCGGGAACCCCTCCGGGTTATCCTTCTGCCATTTCCACGCGTCCCGGCACATCTCCTCCAGCCCAAGCTCCGCCTTCCAGCCCAGCAGCGCTTCCGCCTTCTTCGGGTCGGCGTACACCGCGGCGACGTCGCCGGCGCGCCGGGGCCCGATGGCGTAAGGCACGGCGACGCCGTTGACTTTTTCGAAGGTGTGCACGATTTCCAGCACGCTGTAGCCCTTGCCGGTGCCCAGGTTCACCGCCTCGCACCCCGTGTGCGCCATGGCGTATTCCAGGGCCTTCAGGTGGCCGCG
>JAAZAQ010000060.1 GCA_012514225.1 Clostridiales bacterium
GTCCAGCCGGGCGGGCTGGCCCAGGGACAGCATCCCCACGCGCAGCATGCCGCTGCGCGCGCCGCCGGAGGCCAGGGGCGCGGAGGCGGGCGCCGCGGCCGACGCCGCCGGCAGGGCGGACAGGAGCAGCAGCGCGGCGGCCAGGCAGGCGCGCCAGCGTGAAGCCCCGGCAGGATTTCCCTTCATGCGCACTCCCCGTCGCCAGCATTTAACAAATCTGTAACGAATCGGAGTATAGCATCGCGGCCCCCCGCTGTAAAGGCGGGGCTTGCCGGCGGCGGGCGTGACGATGCCCGTAAAAAGGCGGGAGCACCCCATAAAACCAAAAAAGTGTCCCTGGGACACTTTTCAGGCCGGTTGACCCGGGCGGGGCCTTACTCCTGCGCGGGGGCGTCCACCGGGCACACGTCGGCGCAGGCGCCGCAATCCGTGCACAGCGAGGCGTCGATGACGAACTGGTCCACGCCTTCGGAAATCGCGCTGACCGGGCACTCGGGCTCGCAGGCGCCGCAGCTGATGCAGACGTCGGAAATCTTGTAAGCCATACTTCTTCCTCCCCTCCAGTGCGCTTGGCACTTAATCCGCCGGGATTATACGCCATCGCCCGCGCCGGCGCAAGCGCGCCCGGCCGCTCCGCTTGCCACCCCGCCGGGGAGCGTCTATAATGCCCCCAAGGCGTTTTCGAAGCGCCCAAACGGAAGTGGAACACGCATGAAACTGGAATTCTGCTCGCTCAACAGCGGGTCTAACGGCAACGCCACCTACCTGGCCTACAGGGACACCCGCGTGCTGGTGGACGCGGGGCTGACCGGCCGCGTCCTGGAGGGGGCGCTGGCGCAGTTGAGCGTCCTGCCCGAAACCATCGACGCCATCCTCATCACCCACGAGCACTCCGACCACATCGCCGGCGCCGGGGTGCTCAGCCGCCGCTACCGCATCCCGGTATACGCCAACGAGGCCACCTGGCAGACCGCCGTCATGCGCCGGATTGTGGGCGAGGTGCCGCCGGGGCTGCGCCGGGTGTTCGACAGCGAGGCGGAGTTCCTAATCGGCGGCATCGGCGTGCAGCCGATTCCGATTTCCCACGACGCGGCGGAACCGGTCGCCTTCCGCTTTTTCGCCGGCAGAACCAGCGCCGCCGTGGCGACGGACATGGGGCGGGTGCCCCGGCAGGTGCTGCGCGCGCTGTCGGGCAGCGACCTGGTGCTGCTGGAGAGCAACCACGACCCGGAGATGCTCAGGCACAACGCGCGCTACCCAGAGGCCCTCAAGCAGCGCATCATGGGCGCCCGGGGACACCTGAGCAACCTGTCCTGCGCCCAGACGCTGATGGAGCTCTACCAGCAGGGCACCCGGCAGGCGCTGCTGGGGCACCTGAGCCGGGACAACAACACGCCGGAACTGGCGATGCACACCGTCAGCGAGGAGCTGCGCCGCCAGGGGCTGCGCCCCGGCAGCGACATCCACCTGGAGATGACCTTCAGGGACCGGGTCGGCGGGCGCTTCACCCTTGAATAAGAAGGAAGCCGGATGGCGGGCGGCCGCCGCGGCCTGCCTGCTGCTGGGCTGGTTCCTGCCCGGGGCGCTCTCAGGCCAAAACCCCGGTTTTTCCGCCGTCTGCCTGCTGACCGCGCTGCGGGAAATCCTGATGTTCGGCCTGCCGGCCCTGCTCGTCTACCTGCGCAATGAGGAGAGCAGGCAGCGACTGCGGGCCCTGGCGGGCAAGCCGGACGCCTACTCCGCGGGGCTGACGCTGCTGTCCGCCGTGGCCTTCACGATGGCCGGGCTGCTGGTGACGCTGGCCGCCTATTTCCTGCTCCGGACCCTGGGCCTGCCCTCGGAGCCGCCGCCCGCCCTCTTGCCCGGCAATCCCTGGGAAACCGCGCTGGCCGCCCTGTGCGCGGCCTTCGTGCCCGCCGTGTGCGAGGAACTGATGTTCCGGGGCCTGCTGCTGGACGCGCTGGCGAAAAAGATGCGGCCGGGGACGGCCAGCCTGGTGTCCGCCGCGGTGCTTCCGCGCTGCACCTGTCGCTCATCGCCTTCCCGGTGCTGCTGCTCATCGGGCTGATGCTGGCCCGGCTGCGGCTCTCCAGGGGCGGCCTGGCGCTTCCGGTCCTGTTCCACGGGATGTACAACTTTTCCGTGCTGCTGCTCAACGCCTCCGGCGCGGCGCCGGGCCTGGGCGCCATGCTGCTGTGCGCCGCCCTGTTCGCGCTGACGGTCCGGCTGCTGTTCAA
>JAAZAQ010000061.1 GCA_012514225.1 Clostridiales bacterium
TTCCGGTTCAGTTCTGGTAGTCCACCACGGCGTTGGTGGTCGCGGGCTGCGGCTCCAGCGCCGGGCTCACGACGACTTCGCCGCTCTTGAGCTTCTCGAACAGCGCGTTGTACTCATCCACCGTGAACTTCTTCAGCCGCCAGGAATCGGGGGCGGTGGGCAGGCCCACAGCGCCGTCCTTGGCGCCCAGGGTCGCGGTCACGCCCTGCATGTCTTCCGGCAGCACACCGCCGTTGTCAAACAGGCGGGAGAGGGCCAGCTTGACCGACACGGTCAGGCCCTTCATGGCGCTGGTGACGACGCGGGGGCTGATGTAGCCCTGGTCCACGTCCACGCCGATGACCTGCTTGTCGGCCTCCTCGGCCGCGGCCAGGGCGGAGAACAGGATGCCGCCGCCGCAGGCGAAGACAATCTCGGTGCCCTCGGTGTACCAGCCGCTCATCTTGGTCTTGATGTCGTCGTTGGGGGCGAAGGAGTTGGCGTACCAGTACTTGATGTCCACCTGGATGCTCATTTCCTTGGCCGCGGCGTCAGCGCCCTGCACGAAGCCGTAGCCGAAGCGCACCACGGCGGGGACGGCCATGCCGCCCAGGAAACCCAGCTTGGTGAAGCCGTCCTTGACCGCGGCGTAGCCCGCCAGGTAGCCGGCCTGCTCCTCCTGGTAGAGGATGGAATAGGTGTTCTTGGACGCGGCGCTCGCGGGGGCGGTGTCCAGGACGATGAAGGTGGTCTCCGGGAAGAGGTCCTGCACCGCGCTGACCGCGTCGGCGAACAGGAAGCCCGGCAGCACGACGGCCTTGGCGCCCTTTTCGACAGCGGTGGTGATGCTCTCCACCCGCGCGTCCGTGCTGTCCTCGCTGGGCTGGTAGTAGGCGTAGGTCTTGCCGTTCTCCTCGGCGTATTCCTTCACGCCCAGCCAGGAGTACTGGTTGAAGCTCTGGTCGTCGATGTTGCCCACGTCCGTAACCAGCGCGATTTCGTAGGTGCCCTCCGCCAGCGCGAGCAGCGGCAGCGCCAGCGCAAGGACGAGGACAAGGGCCAGCAGTTTCCTCATGTGAATGGTTCCTCCTCATATTATTGGTCAGAATCAGGTCGCCTTCTGCTTCTGGATTATACCACCATGGCGGCCGCTTAACAAGGCGCGCGCGCCGAGCGGGTTTGCGCGGGGGGCCCCGCGGCCCTATAATGGGCGCGACAAAACGGCGGAGGTGGCGCGTGGCGGAAATCGTGCTGGACCGGCTGACCAAGCGCTTCGGCGAAAACAAGGGCGTGTTCGGCCTGAGCTTCGAGGTCGGCTCCGGCGAGGCCTTCGGCTTCATCGGCCCCAACGGCGCGGGCAAGACGACCGCCATCCGCCACCTGATGGGTTTTTTGAACCCGGACGCCGGCACCTGCCAAATCCGCGGGATGGATTGCCGGACGCAGGCCGCCAGCATCCACCGCGACCTGGGCTACGTCCCCGGCGAAATCGGCTTTTTCGACGAAATGCGGGGGGAGGAGTACCTCCGCTTCTGCGAACGCATCCGCAAGGGGAGCTTCGCCCGGCGCAAGCGGGACCTGCTGGAGCGCTTCGAGCTGGACGCCTCCGGGCGCATCAAGAAGATGTCCAAGGGCATGAAACAGAAGCTGGGCCTCATCTCCGCCTTCCTGCACGACCCGGGCGTGCTCGTCCTGGACGAGCCCACCTCCGGGCTGGACCCGCTGATGCAGGCGCGGTTCGTGGAATTGGTGCGGGAGGAGAAAAAGCGCGGGAAAACCCTGCTGATCTCCTCCCACAGCTTCGAGGAAATCGAGAAGACCTGCGGCCGCGTCGGCATCCTCAAGGAGGGGCGGCTGGTGGCCGTGCGCTCCAGCGAGGAGCTGGACGCCGCGCGCAGGCGCGTGTTCTCCCTGACCTTCGCCAGCGAAAGGGCCGCGGAAGCCTTTGAGGCCGAGGGGTTTGAGACCGTGCTGCGCTCGGGCCGCCGGCTGGACGTCGCCGTCACCGGCGAGCTGGCCCCCTTCCTGGCCGCCCTGCCGCGCCACCCGGTCACGGGCCTGGACGCGCCGCGGCAGACCCTGGAGGAGGCCTTCATGCGTTTTTACGGGGAGCGGGCGAACGATGAGTAAGGCGCTGTTTCTCAAAAACCTGCGGGCGCACTGGAAGCTGGCCGCCGCCTCCGCGGGCGTGCTGGCGCTCTATTTCTCCGTCATCCTGGGCATGTACAACCCCGAAAACCCGGGCATCATCGGCATGCTGGCCTCCTACAAACTGCCGCCCTTCCTGCTGGCCGCCTTCGGTTTCGACCGGGTGGTGACCGAGCTCAACGGCTTCCTGGCCTCGTTTTTCTACGGCATGCTCATGCTGGCCTTCCCGCTTGTCAGCTACGCCTTCCTGGCCAACCGCCTCGTCGCCGCGCTGGTGGAGAAGGGCTCCATGGCCACGGTGCTCCAGGCGCCGATCACCCGCGTAAAAACCGCGTTCACCCAGGGCGTGTTTCTCATCTGCTGCGTCGCCTTCCTGGTGCTGTCGGTCACCCTCACGGGCCTGCTGCTCGCCCAGGCGCTCTTCCCGGGGCTGCTGGGCGTGCCCGGCTTCCTGCGGCTCAACCTGGGCGCGCTGCTGCTGCACCTGATGTTGAGCGGCCTGTGCTTCTTCTTCTCCTGCCTCTTCTCCGACACCCGCCGCTCCCTGGCCTGGGGTTCCGGGCTGCCCATCCTGTTCATCCTCCTGCACATGCTCGCGAAGACGGGTCCCGGCCTGCACGCCCTCCGCTTCCTGACGCCCTTCTCCCTGTATGAGGCGATGGACTACGCCGCGGGCAAGCCCATCCTGACGCAGGCGGCGGCGATGCTGGCATCGGGCCTGCTGCTGTACGCGGCGGGCGTCTGGGTCTTCCACCGGAAGGATTTGCCGCTGTAGGGCAGGGAACAGCAGCACCGGCCCGGGTTTTACGCTTCCTTCCCGCACACCGCCCCCACGGGGCGTTTTTTTGACGGTTTTGTGACAATTCCGTTGGCGTTTTGCGGGGATTTCCAGGATGCGCCGGCGTATGGTGTCGGCAGGGCCGGAATCCATCCGGCCGATGAAAAGGAGACGAAACGATGAAGCCTGGAAAA
>JAAZAQ010000062.1 GCA_012514225.1 Clostridiales bacterium
GTCAGCAGCGTGATGACCGCGGGAATCACCCAGGGCAGCACGTATATGACGCGGTATACCTTGGACGCCCGGGGGCCCACGTTGTCCAGCACCGTCGCCAGCCGGACGCCCAGCAGGAAGGACAGGCTGACCACCGACAGCGCGAAAACCAGCGTCCAGAGGAACATGCCGCCCAGCCCCGCGAGGTTTTCGCCGAAAATCTGCCCGTAGTTGTGCAGGCCCACGAAATAGGGGTCCTGCAGTTGGAGGCCCGAGTAGTTGGTCAGGGAAATCCAGAAGTTGTGCAGGATGGGGTAGAGGTAAAACAGCCCCAGCAGCACGATGGCGGGGGACAGCAGGAGCCAGGCCGCCAGGGTGGTCCGGCGGTTGAAGCGCTCTTTGGCCTTGCGCCCCGCCCTGCGGCGGGCCCTCAGCCACAGCAGCACGCCGAAGGGGGCAAGCGCGGCCGCCGCCGCGGGATAAAACAGCGGCGGGATGCTGACCGGCGCGGGTTGCTCGTTCATCTTCATCACGTCACCGGCGATGCTGCCCACCAGCTCGTCCAGCGCCGCCTGCGGCTCCCGCGGCTGGCCGGAGCTGTCGCCGAAAAAGATGGAGCGGAAGGCCGTGCCCGTGTAGTTGTACCAGATGGTGCCCTCGGGGATGTTGGGGAAGGGCTCGGCGTCGGCGCCCAGGCGGGCGAGCGCGCGCAGCGTTTCGTCCCCCTGGATATAGGCGCTCCGGGCGACCGCCAGGCAGGCCGGGTTGCGCTGGCCGGTCTTCTGCTCCCCGCCGTTGCCCGCCTCAATCAGCCGCTGCTGGCGGCCGTCCTGGCTCAGGAACGCCAGGAACCGCATCGCTTCTTCCGGCTGATGCGAGTGGGCGTTGACGACAAAGCCCACGACCGTGCACAGCGGCTGGGAGGGGCTGCCGTCCCGGTTGGCGGGCAGGGACGCGAGGCCGTAGTCGACGCCCCCGGCGCGCATGGCCTGGGCGGACCAGAGGCCGTAGAGCATCATCGCCACCTGGCCCTTGGAAAACTGGGCGACGATATGGCTTTCCATGCCCACGGGCGAGGTGAGCGCCTGCCCGTCCGCCATCAGCTTTTTCATCCGGTCCACGTAATCGAGCATGCCGGGCTGGTTCAAGCCGATGTCGTAGGGGTCCCAGTGCCCGTCCATCCGGCCGTAGTAATAGCCGCCGTGCGCGCGGATGAGCGGGTAGTTGAACCACATGTCCCGGGGGTTGAGCAGCGTGCCGTGCTGGAGGACCTGCCCATCCGGGCCGCGCAGGGTCAGTTCCCCAGCCTTGCGGAAGAAGGCCTCCCAGTCCCGGGGCAGTTCCTCCTCCCGGATGAGGGCCTTGTTGTAAATCAGGCCGGAGGTTTCCACCGAGTAGCCCAGGCCGTACAGGCGCCCGTTCAAGCGGAAGGCGTCCCGGGACACGTCCGAGAACCGGTCCAGGACCCCGTTTGGCAGTTCCAGCGGCAGCAGGAACCCGGAGACCGCCAGGTCCCCGATGTCCGGCGCCTGCATCAGCACCAGGTCCGGGCGCTGCGGGGTCTGCGCGTTGTTCATCAAATCCCGGGGTGCGTCGAACACGCTGCGCCGGTCGACGACCTCAACGGCGGTCCCGGTTTCCCGCTCGAAGTCCGCGGCGATCGCCCGCATCTCGTCGTTTTCCCGGACGTTGCTGTCAAACCAGACGCGCAGCGGCTCCGCATCCGCGGCCCGCGCCTGCCCGGCCGCCCCCGCGAGGCAGAGGGCGGCGAACAGCAGGGCCAGCGCGCGCCGAAACATCAGGAGGGCCCCCCGAACAGCCTTTCGAAGCGCCGCGTCGCGTCCACCGCTTCCAGGATATTGGCCACCGGCAGGGTCAGGGAGAAATTGCCGCCCAGCAGCTCCTCCCGGCGCTCCTCCATCTCCCGGAAGGACGCGCAGTCAATCGAGAGGCACACGCCGTTCGCGTCCTGCGCCAGCTGCCGGAGGTGGTCGAAGGGCCGCGGCTGGTTGGGGTCCGTGGCCAGCCACAGCGTCGCCACGCCCCGCAGAGCGCAGATTTCCTTCACCTGGTACAGCGCGCGGGAGTGGCTGTGCATATAGCCCTTCCCGAAGGCGTCGATGACCTTCTGGGTGGCTGGCGCGCAGAAATCCCGGTACAGCGGCGCGCTGATCATGCAGGCGATGTCCTCGGACAGGTTGATGCCGTCGGAGAAGAGCATCCCGTACTCCGTGCCGCCCAGCGCCTCCCCGCAAAGCGCGTACAGGTCCCTGGCGAAGCGGATGGTGCAGTCGGCGCAGTAGTCCAGGAATCCGCGCGTCAGCTCCGGCTCGTCGTAAAAGTCGGTGTAGATCGCCTCGCCCCGCAGGGCGGCGGCCAGGTCCAGGGGCGAGAAGAACCCGCGCAGGAAGGGGATGCCGCTGCCGGAGGACATTTGGAGCATCAGCCGGCAGATGTCCAGGAACCGGCCGTACCAGACGGCCTCGCCCAGGGGCGGGAGGCGCAGGTAGTCCTCCAGGCTTTTCAGCACGGGGGTGGACCAGCTGGTGTCCCGCGCGAAGGTGACGTCGCCGGCCACAAAGGCGGAATAGTCCGCGATGCCCAGCATGGGCGACAGGTTGGGGATGTAATTGTCCTCCACCTCCCGCCGCAGCCGCATGGAGCGCTCCAGCGCCGTCAGCAGGTCGCGGGCGTAGCGGGGAAGGTCGGTTTCAAAGTCGTAGCGCCGCAGGTCGAACGCGCCGAAGTATTCGACGTCCGTGGGCGGCAGCGCGCGGAAGGTCACGAAACCCTCGCGGCTCCGATTCAGCGCGATTTCGTGGGAGCGCATGCTGCGGCGCACCGTTTCCCCGATGCAGGGCTTATAGAAGCGGAGTTCCTGGAACATGGTTCCTCCTACCGGTTCCGGATGCGCCCGGGAAAGCCCTCCGGGATGCCCAGCCCGTCCAGGTAGCGCGCCTTGCATGCCGCGTATTCCTGCGCGCTCATCCTGCCCGGGTCCCCGCAGAATTGCCGGAAGGCCCGCAGGTGCAGGATGTCCAGCTTGATTTGGTCCAGCGCCATCTCCACCAGCATGGCGTTGCGGGTCATGATGCTGATTTCGCCGTCCCGGCTGTCCGCCGTGCCCGCAAGCAGCAATCCGCCGTCGAACACCGCCGTGACGCGCCGGCAGGGGAACTGCTCGGACAGGTTCCGGGCGCTGCCGTCCTCTACGTTGTAGCAGAACTGGTTTCCGAAGGAGAAGGGCAGCACGCTGAAGGAAAACAGGTACAGGGCGACGCCCCGTTCATGGGCCTGCCGGAGGCTGTCCTGGATGAGCGCGGCTTCCGTCCCCCAGAGGGAGAGGAAGACGTCGCGCTGCGCCTGCGCCAGCTGCGACTGGAGCTGCATCATCAGCTGCCGGGAGCCGCCCCGCAGGTTGTAGACGAACTCGGCGCCCGGGCCCTCCGCCTCCGCCTGCCGCAGGCTGGCTTGCAGCGTGCCCATCCGGTCCTTGTGCGCCTGGTCCAGCCGCCCCAGGATGTCCCGGTAATCCGCCGCGCGGTACAGCGTCGTGTCCCCCGGCACCTCGTACACGAAGCCCTTCGCGCACAGGCGCTTGAGGACGTCGTA
>JAAZAQ010000063.1 GCA_012514225.1 Clostridiales bacterium
GTCACCGTATACCGGCCCGCGGGCAGGGCGCCTCCCGGCTCCCTGAACACGGCGGAAAAACCGGTCAGGCTGTCGTCGTTCCAGGCCTGGATGTCGATGATGTCCGCGCTGAGCTCCCTGCCGGCGGGGTCCGTCAGCCTGACCCAGTGCTCCTTGGCGTTTTGCAGTAGGAAGCCGATGGAAAAGCTGGGCAGGTCCGTCGTAAAGGTGATGGTGTTCCCGGATACGGCCATCTTGTCCTCCGGGACCTGCGCGCGCCCGGATACCTGGTTGGCCAGCTGCTGCATGACCTCCACGATGTCCTCCGGCCTTGTGATGCTTTGCCCGGTCCGGGGGTACGGCAGCAGGTTCTGCCGCTTGAGCGCGGGGAACCCGGTGTCGTTGCCGATGCTGATAAAGCCGACCTTCGCCTGGGTCTTGTTGGGCATGGCGGTATCCAGCACCTCCTGCAGCACGCCCTCCAGGCTGACGGAGCCGTCGTCCAGCTGGAATTCGCCGTCGGTGAAGATGACCAGCCAATACTCGCTGAAGGGGTTGGCGGCGTCGTGGCTTCCAAGGGCGTCGGCGGCGGATACCACCGCCTGAAGCGGCGTCATCCCGGCGGACAGCGCGTCATCCATCCTTTGCATCGCCTGCCTCACGCCCTGCCGCAAATCCAGCCGTATGACATGAAAGGGATTGCTCATCAGGGTGAGGTACACCTGGTCTTCCGGGTCCAGCAGCGACAGGAACACCTTGACGGCGTAGTTCGCGTAATCGTCCTTGCCGGTCAGGGGCGAATCCGTCGAATCCATGGAGGCGGAATCGTCGTACACAATGGAAATCACCTTGGGAATCCGGATGGTCGGCTCCCCCTGGGCGGAAGCCCCGGCCAAGGCAGGCAGCAGGAGGGCCGCCAGCGCCAGGATGCAGCAGATTTTTTTCATCGGTTTCCTTTATTCCTGTGTGTCTGTCTGTCCGGCAGAAGGGTGAGGCTGACGCTGGCGTCCCCGGCGCCGCATGTAGCCGACTGCTGCGGCCCGAAAAGAAGGGACCGCCTGCCTGGTTTGCCCCCCTCGGTTTGCCAGGGGCGGGCCGGGGAATTCATGCGCAGCCTGACGCCCTTGCGATGCGGGGACAGGGTGGCGGATGCGGCAATGGCCTGGAGCTCTTCCTGCATGGGGACGCAGCTGTACAGCATGACCCAGGTCAGCGGCACTTCGCCCTTGCCCCAGGCTGTCAGCGGAACCTGCCCGCTAAAGGGCAGCGTCCGGTCTGTTTTCACTTCCACACTCAGCGCGCGGCCGGAAAAGGACGGCTTGGTCCGCAGGCGGATAAGGTAGGCCAAGGCGAGCAGCAGCAAGGCCCCCAGGGCATAGAGGCCAAGCCGTTTGAGCATGCCTTCCAGGTAACTGCCCACCAGCTGCCGGAATACGCCCTTCGCGGACGCGCCGTCCGGGTCCTGCGCCGTGACCTCCACCGCGAACTGCCCTTTTTCCCTGAACACAAGGGTGATTTCGGATTGTCCGGTCAGTTCGGCGGACAAACCCGCGGCCGCGGCGGATTCGCCGGCGGCCGGCGTTTCACGCCCCGGCTCTTCCTGGATATCCCCGGCCGCAGGCGGCTGAGGCGCCGGTTCCGGCGTTTCCTGCGCGGCCGCGCCGGCCCCGGGGTTTGGGGCCGGGGTCGGCTCGTCCCGGTTTGCGGCGGCGTTTGACGCCTTGTCCGCAAGATACACCCCCGGGCTCAGGAGGGTTAGCGCCCAACCGCTCCCCAGATGGTCGTACAGGCGCACGGTGTAGGCGATGTCCTGGGCGTCCCCGCCGACTTGATTGTCAGGGTCCGCAAAGTACGCGGCCAGGTCGAGCGTCAGCCTGGCTTCCTCGATGTGGCTGCCCTGAAGCGCGGAGCCGTTCTCCCCAGCCGGGATGCTTGCCCCCCTCATTTCCAGGTTCGCCAGCTCGACCTCCCCGCCCCCTGTCCACGAAGGCGGCTGATTCACCACACTCAGGACGGCCGGGGAAGTGGCCAGCCTGATCGGCTGCCGCAGGGGCGGGTCGGGGAAATCCAGCAAGGCTTGAACGTGAATCTCCGCTTCCAGTTGCCGGCCGGGGGTGGTATACGACGCAAAGTACCGGCCCTTTTCGGCATCGAAGGCCATGGGGATATCCAGGGTTCCGGCGCCTTCCTCCCGTATCACGGCCGTCACCTTGGCGTTCTCCAGGAAAAGGGCCCGGATGCCGCCGTCTTCCGTCCCCTCCGGCATGGCCGGCTGGACGGACAGCATGAGCTCGGTGTTCTTCCCGTACGGTTCCGGGGATACCGTCAGGTCGCCCAGGGACACGGCGCCCAGCGACTGATACACGGATTTCCAGGCAAGCCCAAGGCTTGCCTGCGCGGACGCCCCTTCGTCGTCACGGGCTTGCACCGGCAACGCAAACGCTCCCTCGGGGGATTCAGGCGTGAACCGGACCTGGTTGCGCTCCACCGAAAAACGCCCGACGCCCTCGACGGCCGCTTCCGGCCCGTACGGTCCTTCCGGCCCGGGGGCGACTTCAAACTGCAGCGCGTCCTGGTCGCCGTCCTGAAACATCCCCTCAAGGTCCAGCCGGGTGGACGCGTCGTCCAGAAAGGGGTTGTCCAGCCACAGGCTCTGGCTGGCCGATGTGCCGGCCGGCGCCTGATTGATGGACTCCAGCATGACCAGAGGGCTTGACAGCGTGAAGAAATCCCCCGCCATGAGCCTGGCCCAGGCTGTATACTTCCCCGACACGGGCGCGGACCATTCGGCCTGCCAGCCGCCGCGCTCCCCGTCCGGCGCGGCGAAAGGCTGCGCGTAAACCTCTCCCGCGGGCGAAGCCACCAGCAGTTCCACCACGGTGCTCGGGTCATCGCCCAGCAGCCCGTTTAAGACCTCGCCTTCAACCTGCAGGCCAATGTTGACGGGTTGTTTCTTGGGGAAGGGGGCGCCCTGCGGCGCCGTGACCGTCAGACTCCCCTCCCCGATGGAGAAATCAAAAACCGCGAAACCGGACAGCGGCGGCGCAGGCGCCTCCCCATCCGGCTGGCCGACGGGTTCCTGCCGCAGTTTGATCGGTCCCCTTGCGTCGGGCAGGCTGAAGAGGGTTCGGCCGGTCTCCTGCGAATCAGCCGGCGCCGCAAACGCGGCGAAAGCGAAATCCTTTATGGGCACGGGTTGAGCCGTATCGTCGGGAGTGTTCCCCAGGCCATCGTACGCCACCACCTGATGCCCTGGCAGCAGATTATCCAGCGAAAGCAGAATCCGGCTGGCGCCCCGGCTCGGCAGGCCGACCTGTGAAAAGCCCTCCGCCGTGTCGATGTCGATTCTGTGGGCGGCCTGGACGTCCGCCAGCAGGCTGCCCGCCAGCAGGCGATAGGCGGACGACAGGTCCTGGGGGTTCAGCAGTGCCCCCTCCGCCCGGGGGGCAATCGGGGTCCACTGGCCGGGCGGCGCGGATGGAGGCGCCTCCGGCGCCTGTTGGGCGCCGGCACCAAGGCCGCCGGCGTAGGACGCCAGGTCCGCGTTGCCCTCCCCTGCCAGGCCAAGCAGGAACAGCCGGGTATTGCGCAGCGACAGGATGTCCCGCAGTTTGACCCATTGCGGATGCTCGATATCCGCAATCGCCTGGGACTGAAGCACGATGACCGTGGTCGGTTTCCCTTTCCCCGCTTGGTTCAGCGCTTTGTCCAGGCTGTCGCCGACGGCCTTCTTCATCCTGTTGGCGTCGGCGGGTTTGCCCGGCTTGCCGAGGGCCTCAAACACGGGGTCCAGCGCTTCCATTCCGCCCTCCGGCACCAGGCCTTCGGCAAAGGGCGCGTTGCGGTCCAGAAGCAGGGGGTACACGGAAACCGCCGTCCCCCGGCCGTCCAGAAGGTTCAGGGCGAATCGCATGAGCTGGAGGACGGCGCCGTCGGGGTCCGCCGCGTCGTAGGCGCCGTTGCGGAAAAGAACGAGGATGACCTGGGATTCGAAGGAATCCGCTTGAACCTGCGGCGCCTCGCCAGACGCCCCTGCCTGCAGCCCCGGAACGCCGGACTGAAGAACCAAGCAAAACACCAGCAGCGCGAGCCCTGCCCTGGCGATGGATTTTGACAAGGTTTTCTTCATGAAAAGCCTCCCGGTTCTATGCTGGCAAGTCAATACAGCTTGTTGTAGCCGCTGCTCCGGCTGCGGTTGGTTTGGCTTCCGGTTTTGCTTTTGAACCCGCCGCCGGCTTCAGGGATGAGCACCGTGGCCACAAGGCCCGCCAGCACCAGCAGGAAAGCCACGAAAAAGCCCCAGGCGGGGTTGACCAGAATCGTCATGGCCGTATTCAAAACCGGGCTTCCGGACACTTCCTGGCTGATCGACCCGGCCAGCGCCTCAAAGTTCCCGGATTTGACCAAATCCTTCATCAGGAACATGAACAGCAGCATCACAAAGCTGACGACGCCGGCGCCTGTCAGGCTCAGCGCTTTGTTGCCGACGAGGGAAAAGACAGCCACGACCAGCATCAGGATGACCGGCAGCATGAACCAGAAGTTGACCAGCCTGATGGCCAGCATGCCGGAAACGCCGAGAACCAGCGCCCGGAACACGGGCGCCATCAGGTAGACGACCATGGCCAGCACCATCGCGATCAAGAGTATCAGGTGAGGTTTGCGCATCCTATCCGTCCTCCACTCGTTTGTTCAATTTCTATTTCAAATCCAGCCAAGCCCGTATGGCCGGAGAAAAACCCTCGTCCGCCGGCGACTTGCCGCCGCGGATGGCGGGAGAGAACACCATGCGGTTCTTTTGCCTGTTCCTGGCCTGCCGGGTGAACCGCCAGGAAGAGAGCAGGCTCCCCAGTTCTTCCGCGGCCTGGTGGAACCCCATGCTTTCCAGCCATCGGAAGAGGTTGAGCACGAAAGAAAAGGCGCGGGTCCCTTCCTTGTTGTCCCAGGGGTTGGCTTTCTCCAGCGCCTGGCTGTCCAGCCGCAGGAGCTTGAGGAACTCCGGGACTGCCGGCTGCGGCGGCTCGCCCTTGCGGATGGACGCCATCGCCGCCATTGCCAAGCGGACGTCCACGACGCGCGCGTCCCACTTCCCGGCGCTCGCGTCAACCGCCTGGCCGTCTTCCCAGGCGGATTGCGCCAGCAGGTTCCCCAGCAGGAAACCGGCCAGGTCCCTTTGCCGCAGGCCCGCAAATCTGCCCAGCGTCCCCCGGATGTCGCCGTCGTGCCCGTCCAGCACGAATCTCAGCGCCTCCAGCGCCGTGTCCCATTTGTGGTTCCCGTTGTATGCGTTCAGCAGGCTCCACATGGACTGGATGTCCGGCATGGAGTGGCCCTGGTTGCGGAAAAACTGGAATTTCTCGTCCAGCAGTTTGTTCTGCAGGATTCCATCCAGCAGCCGGCTGAACCATCCCCCGCCGGGTTTCCAGCCGGGCAGGTGCCTGGAAAGCGCTTCAAGGCTGGACGCCTGCAGGGCCTTGTACAGCAGCGGGTAGCTGAACCGCTCCAGCTCCGCCGCAGGGATGTGCCACTGTTCCAGCTGGTCAAAACTGTCAAGCGCCGGGCTTTTGATCGGACAATTCTCTTCCCAGGCTCTTTGGGGTTTCAGCAGGCCGTCGACCTTCACCGCGCCGGGTTCGAGGCATTTTCCAAGGGATTCGAACACCATGCCGCGCCAAGCCGCCATCCACAAGCTCTCGGGCGCCTGGGAAGGCGGCGCCCGGAACACGGTCGGAAGCAGGATTTTCAGGCTCTTCATCGTGTTTTCGTCCTGTGTCCCGGATGCCAGCGGGTCCAGCGCGGCCTTGAGGCGCAGCGGCGCGTCCCCGCCGTGTTTCCTTGCCAGTTCTCCAAGTTTGCTGGCTTCGCCTTCCTCCAGCCGCGCAGGGGCCGCCGTTCCGCGGGTTTCCAGCAGCCTGCAGGCGTCTGCCATCAGCTCGGGGTAATTGACCCACCCGAAGTTCATGTCGTTTGAAGCCTCAATGAGTTGGTTCAGGCTGATCGCGCCTTCGTCCGGACGCTGTGCGATAAAGCGATGGACAGCGTCGTAAAACCCGCGGGTGAGGGTCTGCCCGCCCTGCTCGTCCTGCTGTTCCTTGATGTAATTCCGATACTGCACGGCCTGTTTGAGCTGCTCCGTGTTCGTGAGCGAGTCCGGCAGGCCTGCCGCGAAGCGCCGTACCACAGCCTCGGGGAACTCCTTCACCTGCTCCGGATGCCTATTTAGCAGCCGATGGACATTGCGGGCGGACTTCACCGGGAACCCGTTCTCCAGGCCGGCGAGTGTGTAGTCCGCGAGGATTCCGGCGAGCTTTGCCTGATGCGCCCCTTGCAGCTTGTTTTTAAAGAGGTCTTCCAAGGCGGCCCACTGCTTCTCGTTGACGGGCTGCTTCGCGGCGTGCCCCAAGGCCAGCCGGATCATCTCCAGGTATAAATCGCGGTCCTTGGGCAGGGCCATCTTCTGAAGGTCGGCGTTCGTCAGCATGCCGAACACGGGCGGCTCCTGATACCCCTCGTCCGCGGTTTCCGGGGCCGCGAGGATGGCCTGGTAGTCCGCGCGGAGGGCGCTGGCCTGTTCCCCCCGGCCCTCCTGCGCCAGCTCCTCCCCCAGGGTGAACAGCCGCTCCACCAGCAGTTTCTGGAATCCCCTGGGCAGGAGGGTCTGATGGCCGACCAGGCCCTTGTAAGCCCGCGCCAGGTCCGCCTCCGTGCCAAGCAGGAGCAGCCGCCGGGTGCCGCGGGGAATCCCCTGGTATTTCCGGTTGAGCAGGTTCTCCAGTTTCTGGTGGCTGCGGATGGCCGCTTCCAACTCGGCCCGGGTGTGCGGCTGGCGCAAGACGCGCCGGATGCTGTACAGATACCAGGCCGCCTCGAAATCCGCCAGGAGCGGATGCTCCGGTAAAATCTCAATCCAGGCCTCATAATCCTCGAGCCCCTGCTTCCTGATCAGCGCCATGCCCAGCTCCGCCCAGCCGGCGTTGTGCATCGGGGTGAACTGCCGGCTGACCAGGTCGTATCCGCCCGGCATGGAGAAGGGCTCGCCGTCGGGCAGGGTGAAGGCCACGGCCGGGGTCGAGCTGCCGGCGGCGCGGGGGATGCTCTTCCAATGGCTGCCGACGCTCACCGAAACAATGTGCCGCACCGGCTCCGGCAGATGGGGCAGCAGCACGCGGTTGAGGAAGGCCAGCCCCTGCTGCAGCGCGCTGTCCCGCTCCTCAGGCGTGCTCAGCGACACGCGGACCGGGGTGTAGTCCCCCCCGATCAGGCGCATGAAGCTGTTGGCCCAGGCGTCGGCCAGCAGGCTGGCCAGCATGTCCTCCGGCATCTCCGGGGCCGCATCCCGGGGCAGCGGCGGCAGCGGCACCTCCCCGACCGGCAGCCTGGCCTGGCCGCTTCCGCCCGGGGTATCCAGTTCCAGGAACTCGTCCTTACCGGTAAAAGCGTGGTACAGCATCCGCCCCGGCTCGGAAAGGAAGGCTTGCCGCAGCGCGCGCTCCTCCGGCGGGGGCACCGCCAGGTACTCCGTATAGCCGAAGGGCCTGCCGTCCACCACCCAGCGGGAGGCGATGAAGACCGGTTTCCCAAAACCCGCGCAATGCATTTCCAGGATGGGCTGCTGGGAGAAGGTGTCGCTGGCCCGGTGCCCGCTCATCCAGGGGGCGGAATAGGGAATCTGCGGTGAAACGGCCGTGAAGCCGTAACCCA
>JAAZAQ010000064.1 GCA_012514225.1 Clostridiales bacterium
ATATTCTACCATGGATAGTGGGGCTTCGCAACGGAACCCCTACCGCTTGGGGGCGTCCTTCGGCCTGGCGCGCCGGCCTTTGGCCGGGGCTGCCGCGGGCGCCGCGCGGCCCGCGGCCGGCTTCGCCTTCTTCTCATAGCGCACCGGCACGCGGAGGGCCGGCTCCGCGGCCGGCACGGGCGTGAAGCTCATCTCCTCCCCCGAAAGCCGCACCGTGCCGCTGGAGCCGCGCGCCTCCCGGGCGGTCAGCAGCAGGCGGACGATGGGCTCGGTCAGCCGCGGCCCCCCGGCGCGCTTCAGCGCGTCCTTCCAGAGGGTGAAGCGGCAGCCCTCCTTCCAGGCGGAGCAGCCGAAGGCCTTCTCGTTTTCCGTGACCGGCTTGCCGCACAGCGGGCAGGAGAGGCCCTCCAGCGTCTTTGGAGGCGCCGCCCGGACCGCCCCGCCCCGCCCCCGCGCCTCCCGGGGGAATTCCACGCCCTGGCCCGCGCCGTCGGCGGCGGTCACCAGGAAGGCCGCCAGCCGGCGGATGCCCTCCATGAAACGGCCCGGCTCCCGGGCGCCGCGGGCGATTTCCTCCAGCGCCTGCTCCCACTTGCCCGTCATCACGGGGGAGGCGATTTCCGGGGGCACCACCGAGATGAGGCGCTCCCCCTTCTCCGTCGCCTGGATGGCCTTGCCCCGGCGGCTGGCGTAACCCACCTCGATGAGCCGCTCGATGGTGGCGGCGCGGGTGGCGGGCGTGCCCAGGCCGTTCTTCTTCATCAGGTCCTGCAATTCCCCGTCCTCCTGGGGCAGGTCCGGCCGCTCCATGCGCGAGAGCAGGCTGGCGTCCGTGTGCGGGGCGGGCGGCTTCGTCGTTTCCTGCTTCACCCGGGCGGCGGCCACGGTCCGCCTGTCGCCGGCCTTCAGCGGGGGCAGGGGCGCCTCGCCCTCCCTGTCCTTCGCGGCGTCGGAGATGACCTGCTTCCAGCCCGCCGCGGTCACCGTGCGTCCGGAGGACTTGAAGGCGTGCCCCCGGCAGACGGTGACGACGGTGGTCTGGTCGTATTCGTGGGCGGGATAAAAGGCGGCGATGAAGCGCCGGACGGCGAGGTCGTACAGGGCGCGCTCGTCCGGGGTGAACTGCGCGGGGTCGACCCGGGACGGCGTCGGGATGATGGCGTGGTGGTCGGTCACCTTCGCGTCGTCGAACACCCGCGGGGAGAAGGGCAGCCGGCCTTCCCTGCGGGGGATGCCCGCCGAAAGCGTCGCGTAGGGCTCCGGCAGGGCGGCCAGCGCCTGGTTGACCCTTGAAATCATGTCCCGGGGCAGGTGCCGGCTGTCGGTGCGCGGGTAGGTCAGCGCCTTGCGGTTCTCATACAGGGACTGGGCGGCCTTCAGCGTCCGGCTGGCCGTGAACCCCAGCCGCCGGTTGGCCTCCCGCTGCAGGGAGGTCAGGTCGAACAGCGGGGGCGGGTTTTCCTTCTTGGGCTGGGTCTCGGCCTTTTGCACCTCCGCCTCCCGCCCCTTCACGTCCTTCGCGATTTCCTTCGCCCGCGCCTCGTCCGGGATGCGGTGAGCGAACTGCGCTTCCTTCGCCCCCGGGTCGAAATACTGCCCCTGGTAGTCGCCGAAATCGGCCGTCAGCGTGTAATACGCCAAGGGGACGAAGTCCCGGATTTCCCGCTCCCGCTCCACCAGGATGGCCAGGGTGGGCGTCTGGACCCGGCCGACGGACAGCAGGGCGTTGAAGCGCAGGGTGAAGGCCCGGCTCGCGTTCATGCCCACCAGCCAGTCCGCCTGCGCGCGGCACAGCGCGCTCTGGTACAGGCCGTCGTAGGCCTCCGCGGGCTTCATGCCCTCCAGCCCTTCCCGGATCGCGGCGTCGGTCAGGGAGGACACCCAGAGCCTGGACACCGGTTTCTTGCAGCCCGCCTTCTGGTAAATCAGCCGGAAAATCAACTCGCCCTCGCGCCCCGCGTCCGTCGCGCAGACGACGCGCTCCGTCCCCGGGTCCAGCATCAGCTTTTTGACCAGGGAGAACTGGGCGCGCGTTCTGGGGAGCACCTTGGTCTCCATCGCCTCCGGCAGGATGGGCAGGTCCTCCCGGCGCCACTTCTTGTATTTTTCGTCGATTTCGTCCGGGTCCTTCAGGGCGACCAGGTGCCCCAGCGCCCAGGCGACGCGGTGGGTGGCCGACTCGAAGTAGCCCTCCCGGCGGGCGCAGCCGAGCACGCGGGCGAGGTCCCGCGCCACGCTGGGCTTTTCCGCCAGCACCAGAATCAAGCGCCTTCCCTCCCCTTTCTCACGGCAGCCCCGGCAGGGACAGGTAGCGGGTCATGCAGTAGCCTTCCCGCCCCTCCCAGGCGACGCGGCACCAGTCTTCGCCCAGTTCCAGCACCATCAGGGCGTCCCCGGAAGGAATCCCGGCCAGCACAAGGCTCCTGTCGCTGCAGCCCAGGCGCAGCTTGAGCGTCCCGCCCTCCGGCACCGCCGCGCGGGAAGCGTAGGGCACGGGGAGGCGCTTGAGGGTGGGGTCGCGCGCCTCGTCCGCCGCGCCGGGCGTCGGGGACGGGCCCGGGGCGGGGGACGCGCTTGGCCGCGGGGTGGCGGAGGGGACGGGCGCGGGGCTCGCGGACGGGGAGGGCGAGGCGCCGGGGGGCGTGAAGCGCAGCGACGCCGTCGGCACAAACCCGGTCTTCCCGTTGTAGGTGACCCGGTGCCAGGCGCCCTCCCGGGCGTCCGCCAGCACGGCGTCGCCGGCGGGCAGTTCCGCCACAAAGGCCGCGGCGTCGGACGCCGCCGCACGAATCCGTATACCCGACACCGCCCAGGCGCGCAGGGGCAGGGGCAGCAGGGTCAGCCCCGCGGCGGGCCCCGGGTCGGGGGCCGGGGTGCCGCCGGCCGTCCCGGAAAAGTCCAGGAACGCGCTCATCACGTAGCCGGCCCTGCCCTGCCAGAGCACCTGGCTCCAGGTTTCCCCGCGGGAGAGCACGGGCAGGCGCGTTCCCCGGGGGACGGTCGCCAGCACGCGGCCGGCCAAAGAGGGCCGCTCCCTGAAATTGAGGCTGCCCGACGGCGTGACGACCAGGGCGCTTGGCCCCGCGGGCGCGGCGGAGGGCGTCGGGAGAGCGGGGCTGTCGAAGCGCAGGAAGCAGGTCATCGCGTAGCCCCGCGTGCCGTCGTAGGTGACGGCGCACCACTCCGCCCCCCGGGACGTGACGCCCACCTCCGCCAGCCGGGGGATGGTACGCAGCACGCGGGCGAGCGGGGAGGGCTGCTCCCGGAGGTTGAGGGAGCCCGCGGCGGTCACCACCCGCGCGGTTTGCGGCGCGGCGGGCGGCGGGGTGGCCGGCGCCGGGGCGGGCGGTGCGGCGGCCAGTTCCACGCTGGCGGCGGGGAGGTAGCCCTCCGTTTCCAGGGAGCGCACCCGCGCCCAGGATTCGTCCAGGGCGAGGACGGTCACCGCCGCCCCGTCCGCCAGGGTTTTCAGAACGGCGGAGGATGTATCCGGACGCGCGCGCAGGGGGACGCCGCCCGCCAGCGCGCGGACGGTGCCGTCGGCGGGCGCCCCGGACCACGCCGGCGCGGGCAGCGCGTCGCTGCGCTCCAGGAAGTCCAGGGACGCGTAGCCCGCCTGCAGCCCATACTGGACGTAGGCGAAATGCCCCGACAGGGAGAGGATGGGCACCCGCGCCCCGCGCGGCATCGTCAGGAGGATGGCGGCGCTAAGGGAAGGCGCGGCGCGCAGGTTGAGGGCGCCGGTGCCGTACACCGTGCCGAAGCCCTCCAGCCGCGTCTCCCCGACCGCGGCGCCGGGGACCGCGCCCGCGTACTCCGTCCGGCCGCGCGGCAGGAAGCCCGTGAGTTGCCCGTAGCGCACGCCGTAAAAGTCCCCGGCCTGCGACAGCACCTCCGCGTACGCACCTTGCGGCAGCAGGGCCAGGATGAAGGACGCGGAATCGGCCTTCTGGTACAGCGGGGTCTGGGACAGGGTGACCCGGGCCCTGCCCGCGCTTTCCTCCCCGACGGCCGCAGGGTCGACCGGCGACAGCTCCTCGGCGCTTTCCACCCCGGGCACGTAGGCGCTGAGGATGGAGCGCCCCAGCGTGTAGGCGACGCGCCGGCAGCCGGGGTAGTAAAACCCCAGGACCTGGTCGTAGGTGTAGCCCATGGCGCCCATCTGCATCGCGCCGCGCTGGCTCATGCCGATGCCGTGGCCGTAGCGGGCGGCGGTCAGCACGAAGCCCTCGTCCGAGCGGGACACGCGCCACAGCTCGTTGTCCGCGGCGTTGATGCCCATGCCCAGCGCGGCCTCCAGCTCGCGGAAGATGTCGAAGGACAGGACGGCGGTGACGGCCGTCTCCCCGGAAAGCAGGTTGACGGTGAAGTCCAGGCGCGTGTACAGCCGGCTGGGGGCCGGGTATCTGGGCGTGTGCGGGACGGCGCTGACGATGCGCTCCAGCTGGGCGTCCGCCCGCCCCGGGAGGGCGCGCGCCTTTTGCAGCAGCAGGCCTTTCAGCCGCGCGTCCAGGCGCAGGGGGTCGTAGGCCGCCAGAAAGGTCTTCACCCGGGACTGGGGGTTGGCCAGGTCGTAGGGGTCGTCGCGGACGGACAGGTAGGAATGCCCGGACGAGCCCCAGGCGTTGGACGGGCTTTCGGTCTGGCCGCCGTTGGAGGCGGTGTAGAGGGTGGCGGTATAGGCGCCGCCCGTCATCATCACGATGCCGCGGGTGGCGTCCACGGCCGCGCGGCTGCCCGCGTCGCCCGAAGGCGTGCCGGCGTAGACCTGGTCGGCGGTGGTGTCCGCCACGTCGTAGAGCCCGGAGCCGCCCAT
>JAAZAQ010000065.1 GCA_012514225.1 Clostridiales bacterium
TAAAGGAGGAAGCGGAGATGAAAAACAAAAAAGCCGCGTTCTTTGCCCTGCTGTGCGCCCTGGTCATGCTGGGCGCGGCGGCTTCCCTGCCCCTGGTGATGCGCGGGGCTGCGGAGGACAGCCTGAGCCTGGCGGGCGCCTTCGACCAGCGCGCCACCGGGGCGGCGGGCGACGCCGTATGGACGGCGGGACCGGCCCGGCCGGCTGACCCTTTGCCCACGGCCGTAGCCGGGGCGACCGGGACGCCGCGCTCACCGGAAGCCCTGCAGCCCACGCCCGAACCCGGGAAAACGGAGGTGCCGCCGCCCCTTTCGGCGTCCACGCCGCGGACGGAGGCCTTGCCCTTGGCGGCGCTGCCCTCGCCCAGCCCCGCCCCCATCCCCTTGATGCAGCCCTTTCCGATCTACAGCCCAGGCCTTGCCGCGGGCGGGGCGCCGCCCGACTGGCGCAGCGCGCTGCAGGCTGTCGAAGCGGTGGATTTCCCGAATATGGAGGGCGTGAAGCGCCTGATGGCCTTCCTGGGCGCGGACGACTCCGCCGAGCGCCCCTTCTCCCTCTACGCGGTCGTCGGGGGCGGGCTCTACCTCGCCGAGGCCGTGGGCGGCGGCAGCCTGTCGGAGCAGAAGATTTACCGGGGGATACTGTCCAACCTGCAGGACGACCCGATGTTCGTGCCCGCGGACGCCGCCCGGGAGGCGGCTGGCTGGCCGGTCCTTTTGGCGTCCGTCAACGGGGAGGCGAAGGCGGCGTGCGTCGCCGGGGAGGGCTGGCTGCTGATGCCTGTCGCGGTCTTCCTGCGCGCTGGGGAACAGGGCCTGGCGACCCTGCCGGCCGCCCGTTACGCGCAGCTGAAGGACGAATTGCGGCAGGAGGCGGAACAGGCGCTGCAGGGGCCCGCTTCAGACCAGGTCAAGCGCTGCCGGGAGATAATCGACAAAGACCTGCGGCTCGACCCGGACAAGGCCCTGTATACCGTCATCCGCGCGGAACCCTACGTCACCGGGCCCGGCTGGGAATACCTGAGCGCCGGTTACCACCTGACCGTCGTGCAAAACAGCGACGGGTCGCAGTACATCCTGACGGTCGACCTGCTGAAGGGCCGGCTCATCGGCGTGGCGGAGGAGGGCGCGGAACCCCTGCTCAAAACCCACGCACGGCTGGTCGGCTGGGCGCTGGAGGGCCCGGACGACCTGCAGCTGCAATCCGTCGCGGAGCAGGCCATGTCCATGCTGGAGGGCTTGGCGGGCATTCCCTTCCGGCAGCAGGAAGGGCAGTGGGAGCGGACCGTCGTTCTGGGGAGCGAGCCTGGGAGCCCGTCCGCCTACGATATCCAGCTACAGCCGGTCGACGCGGTGGCGGACATGATGGATCCGCAGGGCAAGGTGTTCGAATCGTTTGCGCTGCAGCTGCGGGAGGACTTTCAGCTGCAGGGCTTCAACCGCTATCCCGGCATGATTGCCGGTTCGGCCTACCGCGGCGCGGCCTTCGGAAGCGGCGAGGGGGACTTGCTGAACATGTACGAGGTGGAGGTCCGCGCGCGGCTGTGGGGCGGGGACGCCGCTGTCGGCCGGGTGCGCGACGCCGTGGAGAAACGCGACACGCTGGTGAACGGCGCCATCGCGGCCGCCAGCCAGGGGCCGCTGCGATTCCGGGTGCTCTCCGTCGACAGCGTGGGCATCTCCAGCCTCGAGCCGTCCAACGGCGCCCCGCCCTTCTGCGATGTGACCCTGAACGCGGTCGTGGAGGAATCCTCCGGCGCGCGCTACCAGGCGGAGGTGAAAGTCGGCGACGGCCTGGAGCCCTCCCTCCGGTCGCTCTACCTGCAATCGCCGGCGCCGGAAAACTGAGGCGCGGAATACCTGTGAAGGTCGCGTAAATAAGCCGCCCCGCGGGAAACGGGGCGGCATTTGCCAAAGCGGCGCGATGCCGGAAGCAATCCCCGTCCGTCCGGGCTTGAGGGACGCCGCCCGGCTTGGGTTCTGCCAACGGCTCCCCGCCCCCGTCCCGTTGCGCCAAAGCGGGGGTATGCTATAATTGAACCAGGCAGGAGGTGTTGCCGATGAAGAACAAGCCGGTCAAGCTGACCGTCACGGGCGTGGCCTACAACCGCAGCGAAGAGGACGAGGCCATGCGCATGACCACCTTCGGCACGCTGTCCGGCAGCCCGAAGCTCTGGAAGCTGCGCTACACCGAGCGGCAGGCGGACTCGGACGAGAAGCATGACATCACCATGACCATGGGCGACGGGGTGGTCACCGTGGCGCGCAAGGGCTCCTTCGGCAGCGACCTGGTGTTCCGCAAGGGGCATCGCTACGAGGGCAGCTACCGCACGCCCTACGGCGACCTGGACATGGGCATCTTCCCCACCCAGGTGGACTACCGGATATCCAAGGAAGGCGACGGCGAGGTCAGCCTGCGCTACCAGCTGGACATCCAGGGACGCTACACCTCGGTGCACAAGCTGGACATCGCCTTTGAAACCAACAAGCAGGTCGGGCGGGCTTGAGCCCGCGGCGCGGGAAGCCCGGGGGCTGCTGGGCGGCCGGGGCTTCGTCCGGCGCGACCGGGAAGGCCGCGCGCTGCTGGTGAGCGACGCGCCCCGCCGCTTTTCAATCGGCGGGGAGGCCGCGCGGGCCCTTTCGCGCCTCGCCCGGTCGGGCTGGGAGGCCTGGGAGGAAGGCGGGCTGCTGCTGATGGACTGGACGCCGGCGCGGTACCGCGCTTTTTTTTCCACACTCGGGCAAAGCCTGCCGGCGCCGGCCCCCGGGGACTGGGGGCTGTGCGCCATCCTGATGCGGCACCCGGGCGAATGGGCGCAGGACAGGTACCGGGAGGCGCGGGCGGCGCTACTGACGTGGGACCGGGGGGACCGCGCGGCGCTTCGCGCCCTGGCCGGTTCGTCCCTGGCCCAGAGCCTGCGGGCAGGCAGGGCGCCCGCGCCCTTTTACGCCCCGCTGCTACGCAGCCTGGGGGAAAGGACGGAATAAGCGATGCTGATTACCTATCACGGGCACGCGGAGTTCCTGGCGGAGACCGCCAAGGGCCAGCGCGTGCTGTTCGACCCCTTCCCCGCGCAGATCGGGTTCCCGATGCGGCGGGTGCGGGCGGACGCGGTCGCCGTGTCCCACCATCACTTCGACCACGACTACGTGGACAAGGTGGACGGCCGGCCGGTTGTCGTCGACACCGCCGGCCGGCACACGCCCCTGCCCGGGGTCGCGCTGACGGGCACGCCCGCCTGGCACGACGGGGAAGGCGGGGCGCAGCGCGGGCAAATCCTGTGCTTCCTGCTGGAGGCGGACGGGCTGAAGGTGCTGCACCTGGGGGACTTGGGCGAGGTGCCGGGGGACGAGTTGAAGAACCGGCTGTTCATGCCCGATATCCTGCTCATCCCCGTGGGCGGCACCTATACCCTGGACGCCGTCCAGGCGGCGGAGACGGTCGCCCTCCTGCAGCCCCGCGTGGTCATCCCCATGCACTACCGCACCGACCGGGGCGGCATCCAGAAAGTGGACACCCTGGCGCCCTTCCTGCAGGCGATGGCGCCGCTTGAGCCTTCCGTGCAGCCCCTCCTGCGGGTCACGCGGGAGGACCTGTCCCAGCAGCCGCGCCTGGTGGAACTGACCCCCCGCTGAGCCGGTGGACGCGCAGGGGAACCGCCCGGCGGAGGGCGAAAAGGGAAAAAGGCGGGCGCCGGCGCTGTGGCGCCTAAAGCAGGTCCGCGTGCCCTGGTACACGGTGGCCGCGGCCTTTTGCGCCATCGTGCTGATGGGTTGGGTGCTGGCGGGCAGCTATGACGCGGGCATCGAGCGCATGCGCGGCGCCATCGCCCAGGCTGGCGACCTGGTCTTCCAGAAAGAGCAGGAGGTGCTGCGGCTGACGGAGCAGGTCAAGCTGGCGTCGACCGACCAGTTCATCGCCGGTGAGGCCCGCAACAAATACGGCTACCTGTTCCCCGGGGAAATCCGCTTCGTGGTCACCAACCCGGAGGTGCTGGGCCTGCCGCCCCGGGACGCGCCGGCGGCCCCGCAGGCGCCCGCGCCTTGAGCCGGCCCGTCCCGCGCGCCGGCGTCGTCGCCATCGGCTCCAACTCCACCCGCATGCTCACCGCCGACCTGGACGCGCGGCTGGGCCGGCCTGTCCGCGGCCGTCAGGAAACGCGGCTTTTTTTGTCCATGGAAAACGGGTCGCTGCGCCCGGACGCCGTCCGGCGCGTGCGGGAGGCCGTCGCCGTCCTGCACCGGCAGGCGCTGGACGCGGGCGCCCAAAGGGTGCTGCTGACCGCCACCAGCGCGGTGCGCGACGCGGGGGACGCGCGGCCGCTGGCCGAGGCGCTCCGGGCGGATACGGGGCTGCGCCTGAGGGTCCTTTCCGGCGCGAAGGAGGCAGCCTGGGCCTTCCTGGGCGCATGCTGGCCCTTCGGGGAGGGGGAGCGGCTGGGCGTCGTCGACATCGGCGGCGGCTCCACCGAAATCGCCCTGGGCACGCGGGAGCGGATGCGCTCCGCTTCCAGCCTGCAGCTGGGCGCGTCCCGGCTGTACGGAACCCACCCCGTGGAGGGCATCGAAAGCATGGAAGGCGCCGTGTCGCAGGCGCGGCGCCTGATGGAGGGCGTTTCGCCCGACCCGGATTTCCGCCCCGCGCGCTGGCTGCTGGTGGGCGGCACGGGGATGGCGCTCATCGGCCTGCTGAGCGGCCGGCCGACCCATTCCGGGGACATGGCCGACCAGGCCTTCACCCGGGAGCAAGCGTTGCGCGTACTGGAACGGCTGGCTCCGCTCGCGCCCGGGGAGCGCGCCAATCTGCCCGGGATGACCCCGGGCCGGGAGCACATCCTGCCCACCGGCCTGGCTGTGCTTGTCGCGCTGATGGACCGCCTGGGCGTCGACGGGATGACGGTCACCGCCCGCAACAACACCGACGGCTGCCTGTACGAATGGGCGCGCCGGCAGGCGGGGAAGGCGCAGAAAAAAACCGCCCCGGAATCACCGCGGGAATGACACAGTTTTGCCACAATCCTCCGCTATGCTCCTGCCATGGGGAACCGTTCCCCGCGAGAACATGAGGAGGAATGCATGATGAAACGCACCCTGACGGCCCTGTTGGCGCTGGTTCTGGCGCTGGGCCTTTCCGCGGCTGCCTTGGCGGAGGCCGCCCCGGCTGAAACGCCCGCCCCGGACGTGGCGACCCTGCTCACCCAGGCCCTGCAGGACGAGGGAGACGTCCGCGCCTACTATGAGGCCGCCGCAAAGGCCTACCCGCAGGTCCCGGCCTTCGCCAACTTGGCGCGCGCCGAGGCGGCGCATGAGCGCCTGCTCAAGGCCGCCGCCGGCAAGTACGGCGTGACGGTCGACGTCACCCCGGCGCAGACCGCCGTGCCCGCGACCGTGGAGGAAGCCCTGGCGCTGGCCGCCAAACTGGAGCAGGACGACATCGACCTCTACGCCGCGTTGCTCAAGACCCCCGGCCTGCCGCAGGACCTGGCCTTGGTGTTCACCCGGCTGCAGACGGCCTCCGCCCGCCACCTGGCCGCCGTCCAGCGCGCCGGCGGGCGGCCCGGGCAGCCCTACGGGATGGGCGGCCGCTGGAACAATGATGATGCCGCGCCGCAAATGCCCTACGGCCAGGGCGGCCGCTGGAACAACGATGATACAACGCCCCGGATGCCCTACGGCCAGGGCGGCCGCTGGAACAACGATGGCGCCGCGCCGCAGAGGCCCTACGGCCAGGGCGGCCGCTGGAACAACGACGATACAACGCCCCGGATGCCCTATGGCCAGGGCGGCCGCCGGAACAACGGCGATACAACGCCCCGGATGCCCCATGGGATGGGCGGCCGCTGGAACAACGATGGCGCCGCACCGCAGAGGCCCTACGGCCAGGGCGGACGCTGGAACAACAACGATACAACGCCCCGGATGCCCTTCTGCCCCGCCATGCCGTGGAACGCCGTCCCGCAGAACCCCTGAGGCCGGCAAGCGGGCGGTTGTCATACCGTGCCGGAGACCCTGATACGAAAAAAGCACCTTGATTGAAAGCCGCCCCTTCCGGGGCGGTTTTGCGCGCCAGGGAAGCGTCGATGAGTTCCCCTTGCTGCTGGCGTTCCGAAGGCGTTGCCGGCCCCTTGATTCCACAAGCGCGTTGTCTTCCGGCGAAGCCCTGGGGTTGTTTTGACTGTGTGCCGCCAGAAGGGCGATTGTTCCACCGGCGTTTTTCCAGTTCCCGTTTTCGCCGTTTTCCGCGTTTGGAATACACCTGCGTCCCGGGCGTTGACACCCGCCCCGCTCCCTCCCTATACTGGGAACAAAAGGGAACAAACGTTCTTGTTTTAGGGAGTAATGGACATGACGGTGGAACTGCGGCGGCTGCGCACCCTGATGAACCTCGCCGGCGTGAGCCGGCGGGAGGCCGCCGGGGCGCTGTTTGTCAGCTACAGCGCGCTGAACCGCAAGCTGCGCGGCGAAATCGGCTTGACGCCGGAGGAGGCGCTGCGCATCGAGGCGCTCTGCGCCGGGAAGGCCGGGAAAACCGCGTGAGCGCCCGGGAGATGCTGGAAAGTTACGGCGAGGGGCTGCGCGCGCTGGACACCCTGGAGCGCGAGCTGGCCGTCTGCCGCCGCCGCGCGAAAGAGGACGGCGACGGGGTGGAGCGCAACGCCGCCCGCGCGGAAACGCTGTCGCGGGAGGCGGCAACGCTGCGCCGGCGGCTTTACAGGCGGCGCCGGGAGGCGGAAGCCTGGCTGGAGCGGCTGCCGAACGGGTCGGAGCGCCGGGTGCTGGCGCTTCGCTACCTGAACCTGCTGTCCTACGACGAAATCAGCGAAATCTGCTACTTTTCCCAGCGGCACGTCTTTCGCCTGCATCGCCGGGCCGTCCTGCGGCTGCAGTCCCTGATGGAGGAGGAGGCGCGAAAAGCCGCGCCGTCCCTGCCCTGACGCGCGAATCCATACGCCGGTATACAGGGCTCTTTGTCGAATCAACTGCCCGGGTCAGGGCGCGCCTTCCGCCGGGCTGAAGCGGCCGATGCCCACGACGTCCTGCTGGTTGCGGGTCTTGTGGAAGCCGTTGTAGATGCCGGGGTCCATGACGTTCTTGCCCATGAACACCATCGCGGCGGTCTGCCCGCCGTCCAGGGTAAAGGCGTCCGTGCACCCCTGCTCCAGCAGCCGCTCGGCCACGAACATCAGCCCGGCGCCGGCGCTGCGCTTGTTGCGCCCCTCCACCATGATGCCCACGAAATGCCCGGGGGAAACGACGCCCAGGGCGCTGCGCGGCTCCAGGTGGGTAAAGCTCTTGGAGAGCCGGCCGTCCAGCACGCGGCCGGAGAACAGGACGGGGCCGAAGGCCAGCACGTCGGCCGCCCCGTGCGCCAGGTATTCCTCGGCGCTCATCTGCCCGGGGGTGCGCATCTCCACGTGCCCGTCGGGGAACAGCGCCAGCTCGTCCAGCGGCGGAATCTTGGCGACCGGATGTGTGTAGGTGAGCGTGTGCAGCACGCGGCCGTCCCGGATGATCAGCCCGGGGCGTTCCTTTTTTTCCAGCCGCCAGGAGAACAGGTCCCCGTTCTGCGCGTACACCAGCCGGTTGTCCGCCGCGATGGCCTCGGGCTTGGCCCGGGCGGCCGGCTTGTCCTTCCTGGCGGAAACGGCGCGGAAGGCCTCCTCCCCCCGGAAATAAACGTGGGAGATGAACCACACCACGTTTTTCCCGCGCACTTTCGCGCTGCAACGGGCGATATCCACCCGGAGGGTGGGGGACAGGTAGACCCAGCGCCCTTCCTTTTCGTCGGCGTAGACGAACTCCGCCCGCGCGCCGCCGGGGGGCAGAAAGCCCTCCGCGTCCGTCTCCGGCCAGCCGCCAAAGGGCGGCGGCCCCAGGGAGGGCAGCGGGGAGGGGGACGGCGCGGGGGAAGGCGAAGGCGCGGGCGTGGTTCCGGGGGCGGGCTCGGCCTCAAGCTCCGCCACCTGGAAGTCCGGCGACCCGGCGGGCGCGGGCAGGGGGAACAGCAGCAGGCAAAGCAGCAGCGCCGCCGCGCGCCGTGCCCATCTGGCCATGAAACCTAGGCGTCCCTTCATTTTTGCCTCCGTGCCGTCACTGGCCCCATCTTAGCGGACGCGGCTTCCGCCCGCAAGCGTTTTCCCGCCGGATTGACAGGCGGGCCCGCGTTTTCTACAATCGCCCCGGAGGATGTCCATGCGTTTTGAGAGCACCCGGGGGGAAAGCCCCAAGGTATTGGCGCCGGAGGCGCTGCTGTCGGGCGCCGCGCCGGACGGCGGGCTCTATTTGCCCGACAGCTTCCCCTCCCTTTCGCACCTGCTGGATGCGGACCTGGACTATGCCGGCTTGGCGTCTGCGGTCTTTTCGGCGCTGCTGCCCGGCTTCCCGGGGGAAGAGCTGCGCCTGGCCGCGGAGTCGGCCTATCCGGGCGCCTTTGACACGCCGCAGGTCGCGCCGCTGGTGCCTTTGGGGGAGGATTACCTGCTGGAGCTGTTCCACGGCCCCACCGCCGCCTTCAAGGACCTGGCCCTGCAGGTCCTGCCGCGCCTGATGGCCCTGGCGCGGGAGCGCGTCGCCCCGGGGACGCGGGCGGTGGTCCTGGCCGCCACCAGCGGGGACACCGGCTCCGCCGCCATGCGGGGCTTCCGGAACCTGCCCGGCTTTCGCGTGCTGGCCTATTACCCGGGCAGGGGCATCAGCGCCGTGCAGGAGGCGCAGATGACCACCATGGCGGGGGACAACCTGGAGGCCGTCGCCGTCGACGGGAATTTCGACGACGCCCAGGCCGGCGTCAAGGCGGCCTTCGCGCGGGCGCGGGGCTGCCTGCCCCCGGGTGTCCTGCTTTCCAGCGCCAACTCCATCAATATCGGCCGGCTGGTGCCGCAAATCGTCTACTACGTCCACGCCCTGCGGGCGCTGCGCCGCATGGGCGCCCTGCCCCCGGGCGCGGAAGCGGACTTCGCCGTGCCCACCGGCAACTTCGGCGACATCCTGGCGGGCTATCTGGCGAAGGCCATGGGGCTGCCCGTGGGCCGGCTGCTCTGCGCCTCCAACCGCAACCGCGTGCTGGCGGACTTCCTGGAAACCGGCGTATACGACCGGCGGCGGGAGCTGCTGCCCTCCCTCTCCCCCTCCATGGACATCCTGGTGTCCGGCAACCTGGAGCGCCTGCTCTACCTGGCCTCCGGCCGGGACGCCGCCCGGGTGCGCGGGTGGATGGAGGGCCTGAACAGGGAAGGCGCCTACCGGGTTCCGCCGGAGGTGCTGGAGGAAATCCAAAGGGACTTCGAAGGCGGCAGCGCGGACGACGCGCAGACGCGCGCGGCCATCGCCCGGGCCTGGGAAGCGCACCATGCCCTGCTGGACCCGCATACCGCGGCGGGCTACGCCGTGATGCGGCGGGCGGCGCGCCGGCCCGGCCGGCCCCGGGTGTTGCTGGCCACCGCCTCGCCCTTCAAGTTTCCCCGCGTCGTGCTGTGCGCGCTGGGCCGCCCCGACCCCGGGGACGGCGCCTGGCCGGAGGCGCTGTGCGAGGCGGCCGGGCTGCCCGTGCCGCCCTCGCTCGCGGGCCTGTCCAGCCGCCCGCGCCTGCACCGGGAGCGTGTGACAAGGGACGCCGTCGCGTCTGACGCGCTGGCGAGGGCGCTGGCATGAGGAGCGTCATCGTGCCGGCCACCACGGCCAACCTGGGGCCGGGGTTCGACTGCCTGGGCCTGGCGCTGTCGCTGTACGCCCGCTTCACCTTCGAGAAAACGGATGCCGGGCTTGAAATCGCCGGCTGCCCGCCGGAATTCGCGGGGGAGGACAACCTGGTGTACCGCGCCTTCCGAAGCACGCTGCAGGAGTTCGGACAGAGCTTCAACGGCCTGCGCATCACGGTTGATTCGGACATCCCGCCCGCGCGCGGCCTGGGCAGCAGCGCCGCCTGCGCGGTCGCCGGCGTCGTCGCCGCCGCGCTGTACAGCGGGGTTTCCTTAACGCCCCGGGAGATTCTGCAGCGGGCCGCCCGCCTGGAAGGCCACCCGGACAACGCCGCCCCGGCGGTCTACGGCGGGCTGCGGGCGTCCCTGACGGAGGAAGGCGCCGTCTGGTCCACGCCCTGCCCGGTGCACCCCTCCCTGCGCTTCCTGGCCCTGGTGCCGGACTTCGCCCTGCCCACCGCCCGGGCGCGCGCCGCGTTGCCGGATGCGGTCAGCCGCGCGGACGCGGTGTACAACCTGTCCCGGGCCGCCTTCCTGCTCCGGGCGATGGAGACGGGCGACCCGGAGGCCCTCCGCTTCGCCTTCCGGGACCGCCTGCACCAGCCCTACCGCTTCCCGCTGATTCCCGGGGGCGGGCGGCTGGCGGCGCGGATGGAAAGCCTGGGCGCGGACGGCTGCTTCATTTCCGGCGCCGGGCCCACCCTGATGTGCGTGTACCGGGACGCCGCCTTCGCGCAAACGGCGCAGGACGAGCTGAAGAACGCCTTCCCCCGCTTTTCCGCGCTGCCGCTCTCCGTCAGCCAACAGGGCTACGTCATCGATTAGAATGCCTCGGGCAAACGAAAGGAAACAAGAAGCATGAGCCTGCAATCCCAAGTCGCGCTGGGCATCCTCGTCCCCTTCATCGGCACCACGCTGGGCGCCTCCATGGTCGTCTTCCTCCGGGGCGGCATGAAGGACTGGGTGCGCAAGGTGCTCATGGGCTTCGCCTCGGGCGTCATGATCGCGGCCTCGGTCTGGTCGCTGCTGCTGCCGGCGATCGACAAGGCGGAGGAGCTGGGCAACATCCCCTGGCTGCCCGCCGCCCTGGGCTTCCTGGCCGGCATGGGCTTCCTGCTGCTGCTGGACACCCTGATTCCCCACATCCACCAGGATTCGGACGAGCCGGAGGGCCTGCCCTCCCACGCCCGCAAGAACACCATGCTGCTGCTGGCCGTCACCCTGCACAATATCCCCGAGGGCATGGCGGTGGGCGTGGTCTTCGCCGCCCTGCTGGCGGGCAACTCCTCCGTCACCTTCACCGGCGCCATGGCGCTGTCCCTGGGCATCGCCATCCAGAACTTCCCGGAGGGCGCCATCGTGTCCATGCCCCTGCGGACCGGAAAAACCGGCAAATGGAAGGCTTTCGCGATGGGCACGCTCTCCGGCGCCGTGGAGCCGCTGGCCGCCTTCTTCACCGTGCTGCTGACCGCCTGGGTAGTGCCCATCCTGCCCTTCCTGCTGGCCTTCGCCGCCGGCGCGATGATATACGTGGTGGTGGAGGAGCTCATCCCCGAACTGCAGGAGGGCACGCACTCCAACGTCGGCGTCATCGGCGTGGCGCTGGGGTTCACGGTGATGATGGTGCTGGACGTAGCGCTGGGGTAGTCCGCCAGGCTGCCGCCTGACACCGCCAGCGCCCGAAAAGCGCCGAAACCCATGGAATACGGGGCGGGGAGGGAAACCCGCGCACCTGCGCGGGAGAAAAGCGCCGGGCGGCTATTTCGTACCCTTTCTGTATTTCCCCTCCGGGCGGCTTGTCCGCCCTTTTCTTTGCCGTATACTGGCCTTGTTTTGCCAAGGAGGGGAAGGAATTGCCGAATTTTTCCGTGAAAGACTCCGTTTTCGAGGCGGCGGCCGAACGTTTCGGCACGCCGCTGTACCTGTACGACGAGCGCGGCATCCGCGCCGCCGCCCGCGCGCTAAACGCCGCTTTTGCCTGGAACCGCGGCTTCCGGGAGTATTACGCGGTCAAGGCCCTGCCCAACCCCGCCGTCCTCAGGATTCTGATGGAGGAGGGCTGCGGGCTGGACTGCTCTTCGCAGGTCGAGCTGCTGCTGGCGCAAAAGGTCGGTGCCGGCGGGAGCGACATCATGTTTTCCGCCAACGCGATGCCGCCTTCGGAGCTGGGCCTCGCTCGGGCGATGGGCGCCCTGGTCAACCTGGACGACCGCAGCGACGTGGACACCCTGACGGGCTTCGGCGTGCCGGAGGTGGTCAGCCTGCGGGTCAACCCCGGCGGCAAGGGCGGCAACCAGTTCATGGGCGGCGGGCTGGACGCCAAGTTCGGATGGATGCCCTCCCAGCTGGAAGACGGCCTGCTGGTGCTGAAGGCCGCCGGCGCCCTGCGTTTCGGCCTGCACGCGATGACGGCCAGCAACACCCTGCAGGAGGAATACTTCGCCGGCAACGCTGCGATGCTGCTGCACCTGGGGTTGGAATTGGAGCGGAAGACCGGCCTCGCCCTGGACTTCGTCAACCTCTCCGGCGGCCTGGGTATCCCCTACCGCCCTGAGGAAAAAACCAACGACCTCGCCCTGGCTGGGGAACTGGTGCGCCGGGAATACCGCAAGGCGCTGGGGGAGCGCGACGACGTGCGCGTTTTCACCGAGCTGGGCCGCCTGTTGACCGGGCCGTCCGGCTTCCTGCTCTCCCGCGTCCTCCACCTCAAGCGCACCTACCGCGATTACGCCGGCCTGGACGCCAGCGCTGCCAACCTCCTGCGCCCGGCGATGTACGGCGCCTACCACCACGCCACCGTCGCCGGGCGACGGGACGCGCCGCACGACCATGTCTATGACCTCACCGGCCCCCTGTGCGAGAACAACGACAAGTTCGCCGTCCAGCGCCCGCTACCGGAGCTGCGCCTGGGCGACCTCGTCGTCCTGCACGATGCCGGCGCCCACGCCCACGCCATGGGCTACCAGTACAACGGCCGCCTGCGCTGCGCCGAGGCCCTGCACACTACGGGGGGCGGCTTCCGCCTCATCCGCCGGAACGAGACGCCGGAGGACTACTTCGCGACGCTGGTGGAGGGGGAGACAGAGTAAAGCGGGGAATCCCATCCCCCGAACCCCCGGGCAGGGGGACTGCACGCCCGGTTTCCCGGCTTCTGTCTGGTGTGTATCTGGTATTTCCCGGTCCCGTAAACTCATCGTACAGAAGAAGGGGGGCTGGCTGCCCCCCGAAGCCCCCGAATCTTACTTTGCAGCAAGGATATTAATCGCATGAGCCGGCGCTCGCGCGCCGGCTCCCAAAGGCTGCCCCCGCCGGGTCTTTTCCTGCCGGATGCCGGGGCGGCTGCCGCGCTCAGCGCAGCGTGTACACGTGCAGGTAGCCTGACAACGGGCCGTAGTAGGTGTTGGGCGCGATGCGGCGATAACCCCGGACGGCCAGGTAGAAGCTTTTGCCGGTGGTCAGCCCGGTGACGGTCATGCCGGTCGCCGCGGTGGTGCGCACGGCGCGCATGTTGGTCGGGGCGGTGCCCACATAAACCTGGTATCCGGTGGCGCCGGGGACGGCCGTCCAGGACATATGGACCCGCTCCGTGCCGGTCGCAATCAGGCTTTTGATGGCCGGCTTCGCCAGCGGGATGCCGGCGTAGGCGCCGGAGAACTTGCCGGAGACCACGCGATAGCTCTCGATCATGTTGTAGGCGCGGACTTTGTAGAAGTATTGGGTGCCGGGGGTCAGGCCGGAGTTGACAAATCGCGAGGCAGTCGGCGTACCGACGAGGGTATAGGCGCCCAGCCGTGAAAGGCCGCGCCAGACCTCGTAGCCATCGGCGCCCGCGATGTCGTTCCAGTCCAGCAGCAGCTGGGTGCCGTAAACGCTGTAGGCGGACACCTGGGAAATCCTGGGCGAGGGGCGCAGGGACACCGTGATTGTATTGTAGGTTTGGAGCCTGATATGGGATAAGTCCCCTTCGTCATACACCCACGCTTCCCCGTAGTAGTTGCCGGGACGCCAGGTCGGATAGCCGAAATTCCTCAAGTTGGGAATGTAGTACGCGTGCCAGAAGGTCCTGGCGCCGTTGAGGTAAATCCAGTAGGCGTAGCTGTAGGGGCCGACGCCCGACTCGTTGCTGACCGAGAAGGTAATCGTATCGCCGACGTAGGCGGGGGACGGGGCGGTGTAGGCGACGCTGGCGGTCACCATGTCCGCCGGCGGGGCTGTCGGGGGAACGGCGGCCGCCAGCAGCAGGGCGACCAGCAGGACGGAAAGGAACCGTTTCATTTCTACCTCCCATCGGGTTAGGGCGTGCGCCGTCCGGGACGGCGCCTTACAAGAGCGTATCGGCGGGTCGGTCAGACGTGGAGTTCTGCCGCGCAATTCCCCGGGCACTCGGCGGGCGGCGCGGTTTTTGTTTTGGCATTATATCCGGCGCCGGCGGTTTCAAACATCCGGGACGGTTCGCGCCGGAGCGTTCGCGGCGGTGGTTTCCGCCCTTGGGAACCCAAACGGAAACGCCGGCTTTCGCCGGCGTCGTTTCCGGGGACAGGTCGCTAAATGCTACCTCAGCGTCTGCACGAAGCGGTAGTCCGACTGCGGCCCGTAGTAGGTGTTGGGCGCGATGCGGCGGTA
>JAAZAQ010000066.1 GCA_012514225.1 Clostridiales bacterium
CAGGTTGTTATCAAGTTGTAAAACACAAGCATTACTCCGAGGATTCCAGGTCAAAGCTCCTCCCGTCCCCCCAACTTACGCATGATGCCTCGAGCTCCCTGTCGCTTGGTATTCCGAGCTGTGATGCTCTTCTCCTCAGCCAGCTTCTCTTGCGCTGGGTCAGTTATATTCGCCCATGACTCTGACACGTAGGATGAGATCTGTTCCACGCGGGTTAAACCAGCTTTTTATTGCCGGTTTTTCTGCACTTTTTGGATCTATATCTGCTTAAAAACCGGCAGTCAATTTTCTTTTTGCTGTCATTTTGCTGTCAATAAAAAAAGGGGATGTCCATTTCCCCTTGATATTACTTATAAATCGGAGCCTTACAGCCTTCGGTTCCTACTCCCACTCAATGCTCGCCGGGGGCTTGGTGGTGATATCCAGCAGGACGCGGTTGACGCCGGAGACCTCGTTGACGATGCGGCGGGAAACGAGGGCGAGGGTATCGTAGGGGACGCGGGCCCAGTCGGCGGTCATGAAGTCGTCGGTGGTGATAGCGCGGATGGCGATGGCGGTGTCGTAGCTGCGCTCGTCCCCCATCACGCCCACAGAGCGCAGGTCGGTATTGACGGTGAAGTACTGGCTGATCTGGCCGTCCAGGCCCGCCTTGCGGAACTCCTCCAGGAGGATGGCGTCGCTGTGGCGGGTCAGGTCCACCTTTTCCCGGGTCAGCTCGCCCAGGGTGCGGATGGCCAGGCCAGGGCCGGGGAAGGGCTGGCGTCGGGTCATTTCCTCCGGCAGGCCCAGCACCTCACCCAGTTCCCGCACCTCGTCCTTGAACAGGAAGCGCAGCGGCTCAATCAGGCTGGTGAAGCCCAGCTCGCGCGGAAGGCCGCCCACGTTGTGGTGGCTTTTGATGACCGTGCTGCCCGGCGCGGCACCGGACTCAATGACGTCCGGATAGATGGTCCCCTGGGCGAAATGGTCCAGGGCGCCCAGTTTTTGCGCCTCATCCCGGAACACGGCGATGAACTCCGCGCCGATGATTTTGCGCTTCTGTTCCGGGTCGGTGACGCCCCTGAGCTTTTCATAGAAGCGGTCCGAGGCGTCCAGGGCGCTCAGGTGCACCGGGAAGTGGCGGGTGAACACCTCGCGCACCAGCTCCGGCTCGTCCTTGCGCATGAAGCCATGGTCGACAAAGACGCAGTTGAGCCGCTCCCCGACGGCTTTGGAGATGAGCGCGGCGACGACCGCGCTGTCCACGCCGCCGGAAAGGCCCAGCAGCACGGTGCCGCCGCCGACCGCCTTCTTAATATCGGCAACCGCCTGCTCCGCGAAGCCTTCCATGCGCCAGGACGGCGCGCAGCCGCAGATGTCCCGCACAAAGCGGCGGATGACGTCCATCCCCTGCTGGCTGTGGGAGGTTTCCGGGTGGAACTGCACGCCGTAGAGCCGCCTGCCCGGCGCCTCCATGGCGGCGAGGGGGCAGGTCTCCGTATGGGCGGTTCCGACAAAGCCCGGCGGCAGGCGGTCGACCTGGTAGGCGTGGCTCATCCAGGTGTCGCACTGAGGCCGCAGCCCGGAAAACAGCTCGCCCGACACGTCCAGGGTGACGGCGCGCAGACCGTACTCCCGCACCCGCGCCTTGCCCACGCTGCCGCCCAGGCTCTGCGCCATCAATTGCATCCCATAGCAGACGCCCAGCACCGGGACGCCCAGGGAAAACAGGGCCGGGTCACAGGAAGGCGCGTCGGCGTAGGTGACGGCGGAGGGGCTGCCGGAGAGGATGAGCCCCGCGGGGCACAGCGCTCTGATTTGCGCCAGGCCGGCCGTATAGGGAAGCACCTGGGAAAAAACATGCGCCTGGCGGATGCGCCGGGCGATGAGCTGGGTGTACTGGCTGCCGAAATCCAGGATGACGACGGGCTGGTCCATGGGTTTCCTCCTTCGGCGGCGTCAGCCGTTCTCGACGATGACCTGGCAGGCCTGCATCGCCTGCAGGGCGTTTCGGTGGCCTGCCGGCGTGGCGCCGGCGCAGCAGGCCGCGTCCACGATGACGCGGGCCTCGGGCAAGGCGGCCTTGGCGATGAGGGCGTTTGAAATCACGCAGATATCGGTGCAAAGGCCGATGAAGGTGACGGAGCGGACGGGCTCCTCCCGGTCCATCTGCCGCAGCGTGTCCGCCAGTGCCAGCGAGCCGAAGGAGGGCTTGTCCAGGGCGGGCAGGGCGCGAAGCGCCTCCATCCGCGGGTGGATTTGCCACCCCGGCGTCCCTTTGACGCAATGGGGAACCGGCAGAAGGCCGCCTTCCTGCGTTTTTAGGTAATCCTCCCGGTGGGTATCCCGGGTAAAGAGCACGGGGCCGGAAAAATCGCGGATTTTCGCCTCGGCGGCGGGCAGGATGGCCTGCGCCTCCCCCGTGCCCAGTACGCCGTCGATGAAGTCAAGCTGCATGTCCACCACGACCAGCACGTCCC
>JAAZAQ010000067.1 GCA_012514225.1 Clostridiales bacterium
GTCCGGCCAGCTGGGCTCCATCGTCGCCGGCGGCCTGGTCATCACGCTGGTTTCCCTGTTCATCCGCTAAGGAGGCAAGAATGAGCAATTTCGTTGTCGGCCTGATTGTCACCGGCCTTGGCCTGGCTGGCGTCTTCCTGGTGCTGGGCCTGTTCTTCGCGGCCATCAAGGCGCTGCAGTACGTGGAGCCCCGGAAAGAAGGCGAGTAATCTTCCGGGGCGGCGCCCGCTTGTTTACGCTTGCGTCCGCGCCCGCTCAAAGTGCCCGGGCATTTTCAAACCCGGCTGGCAGGTCGGTATGCGCCCCGGTCGCCGGGCTGTGAAAACAACAGGCGGTGGGGGAATGGGCCCGGTCTCAGCCGGGCTCGTTTCTTTTTTGTATCGCCTGGCTGGCTATTGAAGGGGGGCGCCGTTCCATCCTGTTCCAGATATGCTCATACGAAACCCAATCGCTTGCGCTCTGACAGGACAGCCTTTTGTGTCTCCCCGTTGCCTCTTTCCCCCGGCGTAGGCTGCGGCTGTGCCTCGTTCTTTCGGCTGGGCGGAGCTAAAAAAACTCTCATCCTCTCCGTGCGTTTACACATGTTTAATTTAAGAAGGTATCTCTTGCCGGACAGCCAGCCGGTTGTCAAAAAAACGCGCGGGAAAACCATGCGCTGGCGGGATGGCGCAATAATGCCGGCTCATCGCATATGAACGACGGGAATCGTCGCCCCTTCGGCGCGGTTCGACGCAGGAGAGTTTAGGGCGCGTGGCGGAATCCGGAAAAACCGGTTTGACAGCAAATTGCGGAATTCCGCGCATATTCCCCTAAAACATCCGCGCGGCGGGCGTATCAAGTATGGAAGATTGGATTTTCACCGGATGGCGCAACAAGAAAGGGGAACGAATATGAGGAAACTGCTTGCTTTCATCCTGCTAATGACATTCCTGGCGGCGCTGCTGCCCGCCTCGGCGTCCATCTACGACCCCAACGCGCAAAGAGCGTATATCAAGACCAGCGATGGAAAAGGGGTCAACTTGAGGAGGGAAACCAACACGCAATCCGAGGTACTGGCCAAGATTCCCTATGGGGAGGAGGTGCTGGTTTACTCCGACTATGCGCCAAACGAGTGGGCTCACGTGCAGTATCGCATGATGAACGGCTTTGTGATGAGTAAGTTCCTGGTGGACAAGAAGCCCAAGCCCTTCGTCACCCCCACGCCAAAACCCACCGCAAAGCCCACGCAGCCGCCCACGCCCGAGGAGCGCAGGGCTGCGGAAATCAAGGCCGCCCAGAAGCTGGGCATCGTGCCCTCCGGGATGAAGACGGACGGCTCGGCGACCTGGGACGACCTGAATAACCTGCTGACCAACGTCATCCGGCTGAAGAGCAAGAATTCCACGGCGGTCAGGAGCCATGTGTACCTGACGAAGGAAGAGTATGCGGCCAGCCAAGCCGGCGCGAAGTTCAATGTCGTTCTGCGCGGCGTCGCGGCGGCGGAGCTCTACGGCACCCTGCTCGACCTGGGCGTGAAGGAGCCCGAGCTGAACCACTCCAACGACCCCTTCATCATGGACGCGGCGGACGCGCAGGTCGCCCAGGAGTACGCGGGCAAGGCTGCGGCGTACGACGGCAGCGACTGGCGGACGAAGGACCTGCTTTCCATGATCATCACCATCCTGGACTACACCGATTATTCCTCCGGCATGGGCGTGATGACGATGGACGACAGCCACCAGTTCTACCCCATCAACCCCCTGACGCACGAGGAGGCCATCCTGGCCGCCTACCGGCTGTACAACGCTTCCTCGGCCTACGTCGGCACGGTCACGGTCACGCATGGACGGAACGTGAACCTGCGCGAGAAGCCGTCCATGAGCGCCAGAATCCTGGGGACGACCGCCCCGGGCACCGTGTACCCGGTCCTCGCTGTGGAAAAGGGCGGCTGGTATAAGATTCAGCTGCCCGACGGCAAGGCCTGCTTCATCGCCGCCGGCATGGTCTCCTTCAATCAGCA
>JAAZAQ010000068.1 GCA_012514225.1 Clostridiales bacterium
CGTTCCCCTCCCCGTCCCTACCCCCGCATCGTCCGGGCCAGGAAGGCCTGGGTCCGGGGGTTTTCGGGGGCGGTGAACAGCTTTTGGGGCGGCGCGTCCTCCACCACCCGGCCCGCGTCCATGAACACCACGCGGTCGGCGGCGTCCCGGGCGAAGGCCATCTCGTGGGTGACGATGAGCATGGTCAGCCCGCCGTCCTTGAGGGTGCGGATGACGGAGAGCACCTCGTCGACCATCTCCGGGTCCAGGGCGCTGGTCGGCTCGTCGAACAGCAGCACCTCCGGATCCATGCACAGCGCCCGGGCGATGGCGGCGCGCTGCTTCTGCCCGCCGGACAGCTGGGCCGGCCGGGCGTCCCTAAAGGGCAGCATGCCCACCCGCTCCAGGTAGAACATCGCCTTTTCCACGCTCTGCGCGCGGCTGCGGCGGAGCACCCGGACCTGGCCGGCGACGCAGTTCTGCAGCGCAGTCATGTTGTTGAAGAGGTTGAACTGCTGGAACACCATGCCCACCTTCGCGTGCAGCACGCTGGCCGGCAATTGCGTCACGTCCTGCCCGTGGAAGAGGACGCGGCCGCCCGTGGGCGTCTCCAGCAGGTTGATGCAGCGCAGGAAGGTGCTCTTGCCCGAGCCGGAGGGCCCGATGACGCAGACCACCTCGCCCGTTTGCACCGCAAGGTCGATGCCGCCCAGCACCTCGTTGCCGCCGAAGCGCTTGGTCAGCCCCTCCACGCGCAGGATATCATCCATCGCGCCCTCCCTTCCCCGGGTCCACCGGGACCTCGATTTCCGCCCGGTGGCTGGACTGGGAGCCGTACACGGTGTAGGACGCGCTGCCGGACAGCTTTTTTTCCAGAAGCCGCAGCAGGCGGGTGAAGGTGAAGGTCAGGGCGAAGTAGATGACCGCCGTGATGAAAAACACCTCGAAGTACCGGTAGTAAGTGCCCGCGGCGGACTTTGACATGAAGAAGACCTCGGTGACGGAGATGACGTTCAGGACGCTGGAGTCCTTGATGTTGACGACGAACTCGTTGGCCACAGAGGGCAGGATGTTGCGGATGGCCTGGGGCAGCACCACCACGGTCATCGCCTGCCAGTGGGTCATGCCGACCGCGGTGGCGGCTTCCTTCTGCCCGGCGTCCACGCTCAGGATGCCGCCGCGCACGATTTCCGCCATGTAGGCGCCGGTGTTCACCGACACCACCAGGAAGGCGGCGCCCATCGCCGGGATGTTCAGCCCCAGGTACTGTGAGGCGCCGTAATACACCACCATCGCCTGCACGATCATCGGCGTGCCGCGGAACACCTCCACATAAGCGGTCAGCAGCCCCTTGGCGGCGGCCAGCAAGGCGCGCTTCACGGCCGGGGCGTCCTTCCGCAGCGGAATCGTGCGCACCACCGCCACCAGCAGGCCGATGGCGAAGCCCGCCGCAGTGCCCACCAGGGCGATGAGCAGCGTGGTGGCGGCCCCTGTCAGGAAGAGGCCGCCGTATTGCCGGAGCAGGAACTCAATCCATCCGAAAAAGCTTTGTGGCAAGGGAACGCCCTTACTCGCTCAGCGGTTGGCGCGCAATGGCGTCTTCCATCATCCGGGCGCGCGCAGCCTCGTCGATGTCCGCCAGAATCGCGTTGATTTGATCCTTCAGGGGGCTGCCCTTCTGCAAGCCGACCGACACGAGAATCGGCGGCGAGTTGAATCCCTGCCCCTCCTCAAAGGCGACATAG
>JAAZAQ010000069.1 GCA_012514225.1 Clostridiales bacterium
CGGATAAACTTGCACCTTTTTCGCATATGCGCTGGACAAGGCGCCGATGCCATGCTATGATTCCCGGCACAGATGCATAATCATGCATCGGGAAAGGAAGCCTGCCCATGCCCCAGATCAGCGCCCGCACGCGGCGGTTCACCGAGTCGGTCATCCGCCGGATGACGCGGGTGAGCGACCAATATGGCGCCATCAACCTCTCCCAGGGTTTTCCTGATTTCGACCCGCCCGCGGCGCTGACCGGCGCGCTGGCGCGGGTTTCCAGCGAAGGCCCCCACCAGTACGCCGTCACCTACGGCGCGGAGGATTTCCGCCGGGCGGTCGCCGACAAGCAAGGCGCGGCCATCGGTCGGGCCATCGACCCGGAAACGGAAATCGTCGTCACCTGCGGGGCGACGGAGGCGATGCTCTGCGCGATGCTGGCGGTGCTCAACCCGGGGGACCGGGTGGCGGTCTTCTCTCCTTATTATGAAAACTATGAGGCGGACGCCATCCTCTCCGGCGCCGAGGCGGTGCACGTGCCCCTGCTCCCGCCGGCTTACGCGGTGGACTGGGCGGCGCTGGAAAGCGCCTTCATGGGCGGGGTAAAGGCGCTGGTGGTGTGCAACCCCTCCAACCCCTGCGGCAAGGTTTTTACCGAAGAAGAGCTCACCCGCATCGGCGCCCTGGCTAAACGGCACGGCGCCTGGGTCATCACCGACGAGGTCTACGAGCACATCGTCTACCGGCCTCACGTCCACACGCGCCTTTCCGCCCTGCCCGGGATGTGGGGCAACGTCCTGACCGTGTCCTCCCTGTCCAAGACCTATTCCATCACCGGCTGGCGCCTGGGCTACCTCATCGGCCCGGGGGAGGCGGTGGAGGCCGCGCGCAAGGCGCACGACTTCCTGACCGTGGGCGCCGCGGCCCCGCTGCAGGCGGCGGCGGTGCCGGGGCTGAAATCAGGGCCGGAATATTATGCGGCGCTGCGGGACCTGTACACGCAAAAGCGGGACATCTTCCTGTCCGGGCTGGCCGCCATCGGCTTGCCGCACAACGTCCCCCAGGGCGCCTACTTCGTCCTGGCGGACGTGGGGGAGTGGCTGCGCCTGCCGCGCTTCGCGGGCTTTGACGACCTGGCTTTCTGCGAATGGATGGCGCGGCATCTGGGCGTGGCGGCGGTGCCGGGCTCCAGCTTCTTCCGCGAGCCGGTCACCTCCCTCATCCGCCTGCACTTCGCCCGGGGGGAAGACAGCCTGAAGGAGGCGCTCCGGCGGCTGGAAAGGCTGGGGGACCTATGAAGAAGGCGTCCAATCCCCATTCGGTGACCGTCCCGCCGCCCCCGCCCTTCACCGTGGGGCCGGAGGCCTTCCTGGACCTGGCGCGCCAGCCCCTGCTTCAGGGCGGCAGGGCGTTGCTTTTGGGCGGCGAAAAGGCGCTGGCCGCGGGGCTGCTCCCCTTGCAGGAGGCGCTTGCGGGCGCCGGGTGCATGCTCACCGTGATGCCCTTCTCCGGGGAAAGCACGATGGACGCGGCGAAGGAGGCGGCCCATGCCGCCCGCTCGGTGGGCGCCTGCGCCGTCATGGGTATGGGCGGCGGGCGCGCGCTGGACACCGCCAAGGCAGGCGCCCACTTTGCCGGGCTGCCGGTGTTCACCCTGCCCACCATCCCGGCCACCTGCGCCGCGGTGACCGCGCTGTCCGTCGTCCACCAGCCCGGGCAGGAGGGGTACGACCCCTTCCTCTTCCTGGACGGCCCGCCCACGCACGCCTACCTGCACACCCGCATCCTGGCCGCCTCGCCCCCGGCCTTCCTGCGCGCCGGCATCGGCGACAGCCTCGCCAAGCACGTGGAGGCCTCCTTTAAGGCGACAGGCGCCGAATTGCCCTATTCCGACCTGCTGGGGCTGTCCGTCGCGCGCGCGGGCTACGACACCCTGCTGTCGGTGGGGGCGCAGGCGCTCTCCGACGCCTGCCGGGGCTCGGACAGCGCGGCCTACCGCCTAGCCGTCCAGTGCTGCGTGGTCAACACCGGCCTGGTCAGCCTGCTGGTGCGCGAGCCCTTCAACGGCGGGCTGGCCCACGCCCTGTACTATGTCCTGCACGAGCTGCCCGCCTTTGCCGCCGCCCTGCACGGGGAGATGGTGGCCTGGGGCAGCCTGGTGCAGCTGTGCCTGGAGCGGAAGATTCCGCAGGCGCGGGCCCTGCGCGCCTTCCTGCGCGCCCTGGGCAGCCCCGCCTCGCTTCAGGATTTCGGGACCCGGCCGGACGAGCCGGGCTTCCTCGCCCGCCTGCCCCTGGCGCTCCGGCAAAGCGATATGGAGGACGCGCCTGTCCGCCCCAGCCTGGGGATGCTGCTGGACGCCGTGCGCTGCGCGGAGGCGCTCGATTCCCCGGAAGGAAAGGAGGGGGCGGATGTTTGACAATTTCGGCCCCAACATCGCCCGGGTGCTGGAGAAGTACTGGGGGCTGTTCCTGCAGGGCGCGGGCTACACGCTGCTGCTGAGCTTCATCACGGTGTTCTTCGGCACCATCCTGGGCTCCGCCCTGGCGCTGATGCGCCGCTCCCGTTTCAAGCCCGCCAATGCCCTGGCCACCGGCTACGTGGAACTGATGCGCGGCACCCCGCTGCTGCTGCAGCTGTACTTCTTCTATTTCATGCTGCCGGAGCTGCTGCCGCTGCTCAACCTGTCCAAGTTCGCCTGCGTTTCCATCGCCCTGGTGTTCAACTCCGCCGCCTACGTCTGTGAAATCGTGCGCGCCGGCATCCAGGCGGTGGACCCCGGGCAGACGGAGGCCGCGCGCACCCTGGGGCTCTCCGCCCGCCAGGCGATGACGCGCATTGTCCTGCCCCAGGCGGTCAAGAACATCCTGCCGGCGCTGGGCAACGAGTTCGTCACCGTCATCAAGGAGACCTCCCTGGCGTCCACCTTCTTCGTCGGCGACCTGATGACCCAGTACAGCACCGTCCGGGGCACCATGTTCCTTGTGCTGGAGCCCCTGGTCGTGGTCGGCGTCATCTATTTCCTGCTGACATTCTTCCTCAGCAAGCTCGTCAACTCCCTGGAGAGGAGGATGAAGGCCAGTGATTGAGACCATCGCCCTGTGCAAGAACTTCGGCGACCTGGAGGTGCTGCGCGGCATCACCGAGACCGTGCGAAACGGGGAGGTCATCTCCGTCATCGGCCCCTCCGGCTCCGGCAAGTCCACCTTCCTGCGCTGCTTGAACCTGCTGGAGTCGCCCACCTCCGGCACCGTCGTCTTCGACGGCGTCAGCCTCACCGACCGCGGCGTGGACCTCAACCTCCACCGCCAGAAGATGGGCATGGTGTTCCAGCACTTCAACGTCTTCCCGCACCTGACGGTCCTGCAGAACATCACCCTGGCGCCGGTGCTGCTCAAGAAGCGCTCCAGGCCGGACGCGGAGGCCTACGCGCGGGAGCTGCTGGCCCGCGTGGGGCTGTCGGACAAGGCGCAGGAGCATCCCCGACGCCTTTCCGGCGGGCAGAAGCAGCGCCTGGCCATCGTCCGCGCGCTGGCGATGGACCCGGAGGTCATGCTGTTCGACGAGCCGACCAGCGCCTTGGACCCGGAGATGGTGGGCGAGGTGCTGCAGGTCATCAAGAACCTGGTCCTCCAGGGGATGACCTGCGTCATCGTCACCCACGAGATGGGCTTCGCGCGGGAGGTGTCCAGCCGCGTCCTGTTCATGGACGAGGGCCGCATCGAGGAGCAGGGCAGCCCCGAAGAGCTTTTCGACCGCCCGCGAAGCCCCCGCACCCAGGCCTTCCTCAGCAAGGTGCTCAGGTAAATCAATCCGCCCGGCAGGCTTTACACAAACTTTACATGGACGGGCCTCCGGGTTTTACATTGGGCGTCTATCCTGACGGTGCAAGCAGAGTTTGCTGCATCAAAAGGAGGAACATCTGGATGAAACTGCGTAAAATCCTGGCCCTGGTCCTGGCCCTGACCGCCGTAAGCGCGGTGGCCCTCGCCGAGTTTGACGCTTCCAAGACCATCGCCGTCGTTTCCCGCGAGGAAGGCAGCGGCACCCGCGGCGCCTTCATCGAGCTGACCGGCATCGCCACCAAGGACGCCGAAGGCAAGGAAGTGGACAACACCTACGCCGAGGCCGACTTCGTCAACGGCACCTCCCTGGTCATGACCACCGTCGCGGAAAACGAATATGCCGTCGGTTACGCGTCCCTGTCCTCGGTCCTGCACAACGAGTCCGTGAAGTCAATCAAGGTCGACGGCGTGGAAGCCAGCACCGAGAACATCCTGAACCAGACCTATCCCATCGCCCGCCCCTTCAACGTGGTGACCAAGGGCGAGCTGGCCGACCCGCTCGCGAAGGACTTCATGGCCTTCGTGATGAGCGCGGACGGCCAGGCGGTCGTGGCCGAGGACGGCCTGGTCCCGGTGGCCGCCGACGCGCCCGCCTACACCGCCGCCAACCTGTCCGGCAACCTGTCCATCGGCGGCTCCACTTCCGTGGCCCCCGTCATGGAGCTGCTGGTCGAGGCCTATTCCGCCCTCAACCCCAACGCCGTGCTGGACGTGCAGTCCACCGGCTCCACCGCCGGCGTCACCGGCGCACTGGACGGCACCTACGGCATCGGCATGGCCTCCCGCGCCTTGAAGGACAGCGAGAAGGAAGCCGGCGCGGTCGGCACCGCCATCGGCATCGACGGCATCGCGGTCATCGTCAGCCCCGTCAATCCTGTCGAGAACCTTTCGCTGGAGCAGGTGCGGCAGGTGTTCGTCGGCGAAATCACCGCCTGGGCAGACTTGAACCAATAATCCATGCGGCAGCGGAAAAATCGTTCCGAAGGACTCATGCGGGGGCTGTTCCTGGCCTCCGCATGCGTCTGTGTTCTGGCGGTGGGCGTAATCTGCGTCTTCCTGTTCGCCAACGGCCTGCCTTTCTTCCGCGCCTATTCCCCGGTCGCCTTCGTCTCAGGCACCGAATGGGCGCCGCTCAGGGACGTATTCGGCATCCTGCCGATGATTGTCGGCTCTTTCTACGTCACCTTCGGCGCGCTGCTGCTGGGCGCGCCGGTCGGCATCCTGACAGCCATCCTGATGTCGCGCTTCGCCAGCCGGCCCGTGGTCCGCTTTATGAAGCCCGCCGTCGCGCTGCTGGCTGGCATCCCCTCCGTGGTCTACGGCTTTTTCGGGATGATCGTGCTGGTGCCCTTCGTGCGCCACGCCTTTGGCGGCACCGGGAAGAGCGTCCTGGTCGCCAGCATCCTGCTGGCCATCATGATTCTCCCCACCATCATCCAGACGGCGGAGGCGGCCATCAGCGCGGTGCCCGGCTCCTACTACGAGGGCAGCCTCGCGCTGGGCGCCACCCATGAGGGCAGCGTGTTCCGCGCGGTCGTGCCCGCCGCGCGCCCGGGCATCGTGTCCGGCCTGGTATTGGGCATCGGCCGCGCCATCGGGGAAACCACCGCCATCATCATGGTCGCCGGCAACAACCCCCGCATGCCGGGGGATATATTGAAGGGCGTCCGGACGCTGACGGTCAACGTCCTGATGGAGATGGGCTACGCCGCCGACCTGCACCGCGAGTCGCTCATCGCCACCGGCGTGGTGCTGTTCGTCATCGTGCTGGCCATCAACTTCCTTTTTTCCTTCATCAACCGCAGGAGGGTGCAGCAGTGACGGAGCTCCGGGGAATCGACATCACGGTGCCCACCCGGCGGCGGGCGCACTGGGGCTCGCGCGCGCTCAAGGCGCTGTGCTGGCTGTCCGGGCTCGTCACCGTGGGCGTGCTGCTGTGGATTGTCGTCTACATCTGCGTGCGCGGCATTCCGCACTTGAAGCCGTCCATGTTCGAGGTGAAATACACCTCCAAAAACGTCTCCATGTTCCCCGCCATCGTCAACACGCTGACCATGACCGCGCTTTCCCTGCTCTTCTCGGTCCCCCTCGGGGTGTTCGGCGGCATCTACCTGGCGGAGTACGCCAGGCCCGGCAGCCGCCTGGTCCGGGTCATCCGCGTGACGGCGGAGACGCTGGCGGGCATCCCCTCCATCATCTACGCGCTGTTCGGCATGCTGGCCTTCGTGGTCACCCTGGGCATGGGCAACTCCATCCTGGCGGGCGCCTTGACGCTGGGCATCATGACCCTGCCGCTGATTCTGCGGCAGACGGAGGAATCCCTCCTGGCGGTCCCCATGAGCTACCGGGAGGGCAGCTTCGGCCTGGGCGCCGGCAAGCTGCGCACCACGGTGCGCATCGTGCTGCCCGTCGCGATGCCGGGCATCCTGGCGGCGGTGCTGCTGTCCATCGGCCGCATCTCCGGGGAGACGGCCGCGCTGATTTATACCTCCGGCACCGTCGCCCGCGTCGCGGGGCTGACCCAGTCCGGCCGCACGCTGGCCGTCCACCTCTTCCAGTTGCAGCAGGAAGGCCGCTACGTCGACGAGGCCTTCGCGGTGGCGGTGGTGCTGCTGGTCATCGTGCTGCTGATGAATTATCTCTCCTCCTTGATTGCCCGCAAACTGACCAGGAAAGGCTGACAGAATGACCCATTTCGCCCTCAACAGCAAGGCGGTGAAGAACGGCGGCGACAGCCGCGTCAAGTTCCAGATCCGGGACGTGGACCTGTTTTACGGCGCCTTCCAGGCGCTCAAGCACATCGA
>JAAZAQ010000070.1 GCA_012514225.1 Clostridiales bacterium
CCTGTTCTATTACGGCAACAAGCAAAATCCCGTCCGCGCGGTGGACGCGCAGGATTTCCTGAACAGATACCTTTCCGGCGGCAGCAACCTGTACTACCTGGTATACATCGAGGATGAAATCGTCGCCATCATGCCCTACGACGCGGACTGATATTAATGAACAATTAACCGCACGGAGGAGATAAAAATTGTTGATGGCTCCGCTCAGCCGAAAGAACGAGGCTAAACCGGAGTCTACGCCGAGTGAAATGGCAACGCGGAGACGCAAAAGGCCGTCCCATCAAAGCGTTTGCGTTTGAGTTTGGTATGAACCGGAGACAACAGCGAAGCGGCGGGGACGCAATGTCCCCGCCGCCGCTTGTCTCCTGTTGGATCAGCCTTTCAGCGCCTTCTCATACAGCTGGGAAACCTTGTCCCAGTTGACCGTCTTCCACCAGGACTTCAGGTAGTCCGGTCGGCGGTTCTGGTACTTGAGGTAATAGGCGTGTTCCCACACGTCCACGCCCAGGATCGGAACCGCGCCATGGGTGAGGGGGCTGTCCTGGTTGGGGGTTTTCTCGACCGCCAGTTTCCCGTCCTTGACCGTCAGCCAGGCCCATCCGGAGCCAAACTGGGTCTTGCCCGCGGTTTCGAGCGCTTCCTGGAAGGCCTCGAAGCCGCCGAACGCCGCCTCGATGTCTTCCGCCAGTTTCCCTTTTGGCTTCCCCTGCCCATCCGGGCCCATGATTTCCCAGAACAGGGTGTGGTTGTAATGGCCGCCACCGTTATTGCGAACCGCTTGCCTGATTTTCTCGGGGATTTTGTCCAGCTCCCGGATGATGCGCTCAATGCTCCAGCCGGCGAATTCCGTCCCCTCGACGGCTTTGTTCAGGTTGTCGACGTAGGCCTGGTGATGCTTGGTGTGGTGGATTTTCATGGTCGCCTCGTCGATGTTGGGCTCCAGCGCATTATACGCATATTTCAGTTCCGGCAAAGAAAAACTCATGTCGAAACCTCCTTCCTGTAATGCTTTTTACATACCCGCATGACGAAAAATCAAACATCCCGCTCAAGCCACGGAACCGCAGGCGGCGTTTGACCCCCGGTTTGCGGAACCGTATAATCGCTTTTGAAGCATTAGTGAGCGCGGACGGCGTCAAATAAGCGATGGCAGAAGGAAAAATGACATGCAGATAATGGAACTGGACGGGCTGCCCCTGAGGTTGAAAGCCACCCACGACCTGGGGTGGCTTCGGCGCTACGGGCGTGTGTTCTGCGTGTTCGACGGCCTGACGACCGGGAACCTGTGCTTCGGCGTTGAATCGGCCGGCCGGCGGCTGTTCGTGAAGTATGCCGGGGCACGGCCCGTGCAGTACGCCGGGGACCCGCGCAAGGCGGTGGAAACCCTGAAGAATACGGCCCTGCTACATGAACGGCTCCGGCATCCCCGATTGAGCCCCGTTCTGGAAAGCCATGAGACGAAGGACGGGTTTTGCCTTGTTTTCCCCTGGTTTGAGGGGTATGCGCTGGGCCCGCTGCAGGTGCATATGGACGCCTTCCGCAGGCTGCCTATCAAAACACGCCTCATCCTGTACGACGGGCTGGCGGATTTCCTGGCGGACGCATCCAGGCGCGACCATGTCGCGGCAGGCATCTATGACGAGAAGATTCTGGTGGATTTTTCAAGCCACAGCCTGCTCTTCTGCTCTGCCTCGCGGTTTTTGCCAATGCCGGCAAAGACGCCCTACCCGAAGCTGTCCGGCTCCCCCTGGTACCTGCCGAACGAAGGGTACACCCCCGGCGCCGTCCTGGACGAGTCCGCGACCGTCTACGCGCAGGGCGCGCTGTCCTTCACCTTCTTCGGCGACCGAAACGCCCCCACCCTAAACAACTGGGAAGGGGCGGAATCGCTTTTCGCACTTGCATCCCGGGCTATCCGGCCGCAGGCTGCGATGAGGCTTTCCAGCGCCGGCGAGTACCTGAGGGAATGGCGTCAGATAATTATGAAGCTACCCGGCTGAATCGCTCAGGCATCGGAGACCATGTCCTCCCGGACCGTCAGCACGCAAGCGGGGCTGACGTCCTTGAGCCCCGCCAGGTCCGTGCAGGTCATCAGGGTCTGCTTGCGGTCCAGCATGATCAGCAGCCTGCCGCGCCTGCGCTCGTCCAGCTCGCTGAGCACGTCGTCCAGCAGCAAGAGCGGCGCTTCGCCATGCGC
>JAAZAQ010000071.1 GCA_012514225.1 Clostridiales bacterium
ACCCCCGGACGACCGTCGCTCTCGCTCAAAGAATCAACTGTCGTTTCCTTCGCTTCTCGTCTCTGTACCGTTTTCAAGGTCCGCGCTCCCCCCAAAGGGGTGCCCGATGAATATACCACAGCGCGCGAGGACGAGTCAACAAGTTTTTTATGAAAATATGCGACGCTTGTTCAAGCCTGCGCGTCCGCCGGCGCTGGCAGGATTTCACAGGGCTGTAGCTCGGAAAAAGCGCGGACGACCATATAGCTGTAGGGCGCCAGGTCGGCGCGGCCCGGCTCGGTGTTCACCAGGGAGTGGGTCAGGTAGAGGGCGCGCACCAGCATGCGGGAAAAGGCAACGGCGCCGTGTTTGGACATCAGCGCCTCCACCCGGGCCCGGGCGGACGCGACGGCCGCCGCGTCCGGCTCCGCCCCCGTCGCCTCCCGGTAGTAGCGCTGGAAACTTTCCAGGGAAAAGCGCATCAGCCGCCGGAGCCATTCCTCCGTCGCCGGCGTCAGCTCCAGCAGCGTGCTGTCGAAAAACACCGCGAGCGCCGTGGCGATGACCTTGTGCGGCCTGCGGGAAAGCGCTTCCAGAAAGCCCAGGCAAAGCGTCAGGCCATCCGAGGTGCCTTGCTGGGACTGAAAGATGTCCAGCATTTCCCGGAACAGCGGCTCCTTCATCGCCTTTCCGTAAACCATTTGGCGGAAGGAGTCGTCCGCCTGCAGGGAGACGCAATGCCCGATATGCCCGGAAAGCCCCATGCGCGTGAAAACGTCGTCGGAGGAGAGGAAATGGGTCAGCGGGCAATCCATGCCGTGCATGGCCAAGCCGGCTGCGACCATCGGGGAGGCGTAGCCGAAACCGGCGATGTGCTCTCTCCGCACGCCCTCCAGCATCCGGCGGTAAGCCCAGACCTGCAGGACGGCTGCCCCCTGGCTGTGGCCCGCCAGCACCAGGCGGAAGCGGCTGTCTTCCTTCCCGCACTCCGAAAGCACGTCCTTCATCGTGAACCGCTCCATGCCCAGGGCCTGTGCGACGGAGGGAAACCGGATATCGTCGGCGTTTTGCTCATACTGCTGCGCCAGGGCCAGGAAGCCCTCGTGCAGGCCGTCCGGATGGGTGAAGCGCATGTTGCTCACCCAGTCCTGAGGGCGCCTGCCCGTACCCATGAAGCCGACCGCGACGATGAAACGCCCCTGCGGAAGCGCCAGCACCATGGTGACCGCCTTGCCCGTTTCCGGCAGGACGTCCTGCTTGACGGCGCCGCGGATTTCGGCGATGGGGTTGGAGAACAGGGTCAAGCCGCGGGCAAGGCGCGGCACGACGGTGTTGAGCAGCATCTGGCGCCATCCGGCCTCGTCCGCGGGGCTCCGCACGCCGCTTAACAGGCGCTTGTCCACCTGCATGGAGATATCGGTCCAGCCGGCCGCCAGCCAGGGGGCGGCGTTGAAATCATAGGCGAACTGCGCCAATTCCAGCCCGAAGCGAGCCGCCTCGCGGCTCAGGTCTCCCCGGTTCGCGTCCGCAAACCAGTCCACGCTGCGCAGGTCCGTTTTGGTGTAGTTCCCGTAATACGGCATGCCGCCCTCCTGTCCCCCCGCATTCTACCATGCGGGACTTGCGCAAACAATGAAATTCCGCTTGCGGAAACGCCCTGCCCGCCGTATAATGCGTGTGGTTGGACCTTGGTCTGTGGTTGCAAGCCGATGCCAGTCGCAGGCGAAGCGGCCCACGTAAGCAGGCAAAAGCCTGTGAGCATGGTGCGATCTAGAGGTCAGACCGGCCGGGCGCGAGCCCGAGAGAGCGGCGTGAGGCGCGAATGCGCGGAGCAAGGCTCCTGCCGGCGGGTGTGGGGGCAAAGACCAGGTCAGCGAGGATCAACCTATCTTAGGTCAGGGGGTTACCAGACACATGTACCAGGACAAGACGTTGGTTTGCCGTGACTGCGGAGTGGAGTTCACCTTCACCGCGGGCGAGCAGGAGTTCTACGCGGAGCGCGGGTTCCAGAACGAGCCCTCCCGCTGCAAGGACTGCCGCCAGAACCGGAAAGCCAACCGGCCTGCCGCGGGCGGGCCGCGCGAGATGCACAGCGCCGTGTGCGCGCAGTGCGGGGCGCAGACGCAGGTTCCTTTCCTTCCCAAGACCGACCGCCCCATCTACTGCAGCGAGTGCTTCTCCGCGATGCGCAGATAACTCCCTACAGCATGAGCAGAATCGCCCGGCTTGCGCCGGGCGGTTTTTTTGCGCCGGGAGAAGCGGGCGCATGTGCCCGCCCGGGAGCAGGGCGCCTGTCAACCGATGAAAC
>JAAZAQ010000072.1 GCA_012514225.1 Clostridiales bacterium
AGCGCCGCGGACAGGGCTTCATCCGGCGCGGCGTTGGTGACGATGCCGCTGATTTCCTCCAGGCCGGCGTAGGCCACCAGGGCGTATCGCCCGAACTTGCTGGCGTCCATCAGCGCGTAGCGCAGGTCCGAGCGCGCGATCACGCGGGCGTTCAGGCTGGAGATGCTCAGCTGGTTGGAGCAGTAACCCATCTGCGCCGTCAGCCCCTCGCAGCCGAAAAAACTCTTTGTGAAATGGAAGGGGCTGACGTAGCGCTCGGTCAGGGGTCCCGAGAAGTCGCGCCGCCCGGGGTTGTATTCCCCGCCGGCGAGGATGACGCGGCATTGGGCGCGGGCGGCCAGCACCTGGACGTTGGCGATGGAGTTGGTCACGATGTTGAGCGAGGTGAAATCCCCACTGGCGATGCGCCGGCTCAGCGCGAGGGCCATCTGCATCACCGTGGTCCCGCTGTCCAGGAAGACGGTGTCCCCGTCCTGCACCAGTTCCGCCGCGGCGGCCCCGATGCGCCGCTTCTCCGCGGAGAATGTCTTTTCGCTGTTTTCAAACGAATAGCCGCGAGCGCCGCCGTACAGCTGGATGCCGCCGTAATCCCTCACGGCGGTTCCCTTTTCTTCCATGCCGCGGAACAGCCGCCGGACCGTGGCGGCCGAGACGTCGAGGGCTTTGGAGGCTTCCGCCGTCGTGATGCGGCGGGTTGCGCCCAGCAGGTTGAGCAGGTACTGCTCGCGCTCCGTCATCTTATTCATCCGGATGCCCCATTTCGTCATTATTATGTGCGATTCAATCATAATACCGGCTGTTGCGCTGGTCAAGTCCCGCGGAAGATGCGAATTTTGACGGAACCGCTCAGGTTGTTGACCCGCGCTATCTCTTGTGTTAGGATGGCTTCAACAGAAGCGCCCCCATAAAGGGCAATAGCGTCCATGCGCCGGAACGGCTTTCCGGACAGGCGGAGAATCCATCGATGGCACGACACCTGCTGGGGATTGACGTCGGTACGACGGGAACCAAGACCATGCTCGTCCGGGAGGACGGTCGTTTTGTCGCGCACGCCTACGCCGCCTACCCGCTTTCGAACCCGGCGCCCGGGATGTCGGAACAAAACGCGCAGGACTGGTGGCACGCGGTCAGAAAGACCGTGCGGGAAGTGATGTCCGCCATCAGCCCGGGGGACGAAGTGGCCGCCCTGTCCCTGTCGACCCAGGGCGGGACCATGGTCCCGGTGGACGGGGAGGGGACGCCGCTGCGCCCCGCCATCGTATGGAACGATACCCGCTGCGCGTCGCAGCGGGCGCAGTTCATCTCCCGGTTTGGCGAAGACCGGATGTATCGCGCTTCCGGATGGAAACTGGGCAAGGGGCTCAACGCGCTGGAGATTGCGTGGGTCCGGGAGCACGAGCCGGAGGTGTTCAAGCGGGCACGGTACTTCCTTTCGGTCCCGGACTACCTGTCCTTTCATTTGACCGGCGCCTGCCACGTGGACATGAGCAACGCGGGCATCAACCAGCTCGCCGACATCCGCAGGAAGGCCTACGACCCGGATTTGATGGCTTTTGCGGGCGTAGACGAGTCCCAGATGGCGCGGCTGGCCGATTCCGGGCAGCCGCTGGGCTACCTGACGGAGCAGGCCGCACGGGAACTGGGCGTTGGCGGGCGGGTTTTGCTGGTCACAGGCGCGCACGACCAGTACGCCGCGTGCCTCGGCGCGGGGGTGACCGGGCCGGGAAGCGCGATGATCGGCAGCGGGACCGCCTGGGTCGTCACCGCGCTCAACGACGCGCCGGATTTCTCCAGGGGATTTGCCCAGTCTCGCTCTGCCCTTCAGGATCTATGGGGCTCCCTGGTGTCCCTGTCGACCGGGGGGGTTTGCCTGGACTGGCTTTTACACAGTGTCATCGGGCCGGAGCCGGCGCCCGAAAAGCCGGACTACGACCGGCTCAACCGGGAAATCGCGCGCCTGAATGCCGGCGCGGACGGCCTGATGTTCTTCCCCTACTTCGGCAGCGCCAGCCTCCCCGTTCCCCCCGCGGACTGGCACGCCGGCTTCCTGGGGATGGATCTGTCCCACAACCGCTATCACCTCGCGCGCGCGGTGATGGAGGGGGTCGCCTGCCACATCGCGTGGGTGCTGGAACAGTTCCCGGGCGGCGGGCAAACGCCCGTCGTGCTGTCCGGCGGCGCCGGCAAAAGCGCGCCCTGGCGCCAGCTGCTGGCGGACATGCTGGACCGCCCGTTGCGGATTCCCGCAAACCCCGACCTGCCCTGCGTCGGCGCGGCCGTCCTGGCCGGCGTCGGCAGCGGGGTGTTTGCGGACGCCCGGCAGGCGCTGGACAGGATGAGCGGCAGGGAGACAACGGTGAGCCCCATCCCGGAAAACGTGGCCGCCTACCGCCCCTACCAGGCGCGCTACCGGCGGCGGGCGGAAGGCCTGGCCGCGCTTTATTCCGAATAGCTTCGGGCAACCGATGCGAAAATAAAAGGAGGACACGCTATGACCATGAGGAGATTGCTCGCTGTCTGCTGCATGCTGGCCTTGCTGGCTTCGTTCGGGCTGGGCCTGGCCGAGGAGAAAAAGCCGGTCACGCTGCAAGTCAGCATCGTGGAAACCGACTGGCTTGACGCCTGGGAAGACGGCATGAAGCCCGCATTCGAGGCAGAATACCCGTGGATTACGCTGGAAGCGGTATCGCTGGGTGAGGAAAAGCGCATTTTCCACGCGACGCGCGCGGCGGCAAACGACCTGCCCCCCGTGTTGCAGACCGACGTGGGCGGCATCTACTACGAGTTGATTGACGCCGGCAGGATTCTGGACCTCTCCGGCTACGAGGCCGCCGCCAGCATCCCCCAGTCCTACAAGGATGCGTATACCTACAACGGTGTTCTGTTCGGCTTGACGCAGGGCGCCGCGTTCGACGCGCTGTACCTGAATATGGCGATTCTGAAGGAAGCGGGATGGGAAGCCGCGCCTGCCAACTGGGATGAGTTCATCCAGTGCTGCAAGGATGTCATGGAGAAGACCGGCAAGGCCGCCGTCACGGTGGCGGGCGCCAAGTCGACGACCATCTGGATGCCGTTTGAAACCATCCTGCTCAACGTAGCCGGCGAAACGCTGGGAGCCGGCGTCTACGAAGAGCAAATCCGCAAAGGAACGCTGGATGTCAGCGCCTTCCCCGCCGTTGCCGAGCGGCTGGACCAGCTGGCTCCCTACATGATGACCGGCTCCTCTCAAAACACCGAAGATGACGTGACTGCCGTCATGGCTGAGGGCACCTGCGCGATGGCCATTGCCGGCAACTGGACTGCCAACAACATCACCAACGCCATTGCCACCGCCACGGGCGACATCGCCAACGCGCTGATGATTGTTCCCCCGTTCAATGATCCGGGCAAGAAAGTCTGGCTGGCTGCGACGCCCGAGAGCGCGATCGGCGTCTCCAAGGTCGACGACCCGGGCCTCGCCGAGGCGCGCGACATCTTCTTTGAGTGGCTGTACAGGCCTGAAAACTTCAAGTGGATTCAGAACGCCCGCGGCACGCTGCCCGTGCTGGCCAACATGACCGCAGACCAGGTTGTGCTGCCCGACGCCGTCAAGGTCTTCAGCGCGGCGACGCAGGATGCCACGACGTTCTCCATGAGCTTCAACAATGTGACCGAGACCGTCAACCTCGACATCCAGACCGCCCTGGCGGACCTCTTCTCCGGGAACGCCACAGGTGCCCAGACCGTGGAGCGCATCCAGGCCCTGTATTCGGCGGACCCCCTGATTAAGTAATATCCGGCGGACCTGTCACAGGGGTGAGGTGTTTCACCTCACCCCCGTGACCCAGGATTACTCAGTACAGTTTTTATTCCCCAATGGTTCACAAAGATTGCATGGTGGTTATGAATAATTCTACCAAAAGACTGGCAAGGGAGCCGGCGGCGAACCGAACGCCGTTTCAGCGAAGGCGCAGTGTCACGGGCGTCCTGTTCCTGGTTCCCACGATGCTGCTGGTCGGCGTCTTCATCGTCTGGCCGCTGATTGACGTCATCATCCTCAGCTTTTATGACTGGAACGGCGTGTCCACCACCATGTCGTTTGTCGGCCTGGAGAATTTCAGGAGCCTTACGGATCTCCCGGGCTTCTGGGAAATGGCTTCCGGCACCGTCGTCTACGCGGCAGGGGTGACCGCGCTGACCGTGGTGATTTCCTTTTTTGTCGCGCTGGGGCTGGATAAGAAGGGCAAGGGCCGGATCAACCGCAGCTTTCTCCGCGCGATGTGGTTCCTGCCATGCCTTCTGAGCATGATGGTCGTCGGCATCCTCTGGCGCATCATGTACAACTACAATACCGGCGTCATCAACAACTTGCTGGCTGCGGCGGGGGCGAAGCCGGTCAACTGGCTGGAAACCTACGGCGTCACGCGCTGGGCCATCATTGTCGCGAGCGTTTGGGCACAGTTGGGCATGTGCGTAGTCATCTTCCTGGCCGGGCTGCAGTCCATCCCGACAGAGCTCTATGAGGCGGCGAAAATCGACGGCGCCAGCGGGCTGCAAAGGTTTACAAACATCACGTTCACAATGATGGCGCCGTCCATCACCATCAACGTGCTGACGACGTCCATCACGGCTTTCAAGATGTACGAGCTACCGCTCACCGTGTCCAACGGCCTTCCGGGGTACCATACACGGCTGCTCACTCAGAAAATACATGACCTGGGATTCAAGGCAATCGACTTAGGGCGCGGAAGCGCCTTGTCCGTTGTGCTGATTGTGGTTATCACGGTGATTTCGATTGTCCAGCTGACGTATCTGCGCAGGCGGGAGGACATCTACTGATGAAAAAGAGGCGTTTCGTCAGGATTGTCCTGGGAGAGTTCGGCCTCGTCCTGCTGACCCTTCTGATTCTGCTGCCCGTTTATTACTTCGTCATCGGCTCGTTCAAGGCGCGGATGGATATCGTGAAGTACCCGCTCCAGATTACGTGGCCCATGGTCAGCAGTGTCGGGTTTAAGAACTTCGCGTACGCGTTTGACCGGATTAAGATGTTCTCAGCGCTGACGAATACGGCCATGATTACGGGAAGCGCTCTGGTCATCGTCGTGGTGTGCGGCTCGCTCGCGGGGTTCGTCATCGCGCGCATTGACCGCAGGATGTTCAGGCTGTTCTACACGTTCCTCATCGGGCTGATGGTCATTCCGTTCATCGGGTGCCTGATTCCCCTCGTTGTGCAGTCCACGAAGCTGGGCACATACAATACGCTGCTGGGCTGCATCCTCATCCAAGCGGCATGGAACCTGCCGTTCGCCGTTTTCCTGTTTACGGGGTTCATGCGCGGGCTGCCCAAGGAACTCGAGGAAGCCGGCTACATCGACGGATGCTCGATGATCAGCGTGTACCTGCGCATCTTCCTGCCGCTGCTGGCGCCGATTACCGCGACCTGCTGCATCCGGGCGGGCGTGGGGATGTGGAACGATTATCTCGTCAGCAGCTCCCTGCTCAACGGGGTGCAGACACCGACGCTGATGGTGGGCGTGAGCATGTTCTTCGGCGCGCGCAGAACCGAATACGGCTATGCGTTCGCGGGTATCATCATGGCTTCGTTGCCGATGATAGTGATGTATGTGTTTCTGCAAAAGTATTTTATCAAGGGGCTGGTGGCGGGCGCGGTCAAGGGCTAGCGCACACCGCTCAATGCCCTCGCGCCGGAACGCGGGACGGGCAGAGGGCACAACGGCAGTTTAAAGGAGAAGAACAAATGTCATTATTCCCGGTTTATGATGTCGACCGGCAGGTGTATGAGACAGAACTCCGAGATTTCCTCCCGCAAAAAATCATCGATATCCACACGCACATCTGGCTGGACAGCCTGCACGCCCGCAAGGCGCCGGCGCCCGGCGAGGTCAAGCGCACCGTCACCTGGCCCTCGCTCGTCGCCCGCGACAACAGCCTGGAGGACCTGCAGGAAACCTACCGGCTGATGTTTCCCGGCAAGGAAGTGACGCCGCTGATGTTCGCCAGCGCCAAGCGCGATTCCCTGGACGCCTGCAACGCCTATGTGCGCGAATCCTCAACGAGGAGCGGCTACCCCGCGCTGTACTACTCCCGGCCGGAGGAGACCGCGGACGGGCTGGAGGCGAAGCTGCGGGAAGGCGGGTTCCTGGGCCTGAAGTCCTACCTGGACCTGGCGCCGGACTACCTGCCCGAGGCGGAAATCCGCATTTTCGACTTCTTTCCCAAACACCAGCTGGAGCGGATGAACCGCCTGGGCGCCATCGTGATGCTCCACATCCCCCGCCACGCCCGCCTGAAGGACCCCGTCAACCTGGCCCAGATTCTCGAAATCAAGG
>JAAZAQ010000073.1 GCA_012514225.1 Clostridiales bacterium
CTGTGGGCGCCGCTGGCGGGGCGCCTGGCGGACAGTTACCGCCAGGGGCGGGAGTGCGTGCTGCTGGTGCCGGAACAGTATACGCTGCAGGCCGAGCGGGACGCGCTGGCCGCGCTGGACGTGCCCGGCTTCTTTCGCCTGCGGGTGCTGTCCCCCTCCCGCTTCGCCCGCGCCGTCTTTGAGCGCGCGGGGCGCGACCCGCGGGTGGTCATCGACGAGCGCGGCAAGCTGATGACGATGGCGCGCGCGGTGTGGTCCGCCCGCGCAGACCTGTCCTTTTACGCCTCCGCGCGGGAGAAACCCGGCTTCGCGCACAAGCTGACCCAGGCGGTCAGCGAGCTCAAGGGCGCCGGGCTGGGCCCGGAGGGGCTGGAAGCGCATCTCTCCTCACTGGATAAGCCGGAGCCCAAGCTGTCCGACCTGGCGAGACTGTACCGGGAATACGAAAGCCTGCTGGCCGGGCACCTGATCGACCAGGAGGACGAGGACCGGGAGCTGCTGGCCCGCTTTACCGGGAGCGGCCTGTTCGACGGCGCCGACTTCTTCGTTTACGGGTTCGACCTGCTCAGCGAGCCGCTGGTGCGCCTGCTGGCCGCCTGCGCGAAAAAAGCGCGGCGGATGCTCGTCGCCCTGGTGATGGACCGGGAGAGCGCACCGGACGGCGAAGCCTTCGCCCCCGTCAGGCGCAGCGCCGCGCGCCTCACGCAGGCGCTGGGGGAGGCCGGGCTGCCCTGGTCCTACGCCTGGGCGCCGGCGGAAAAGGCGGCGCCGGGCGACGCGCTGTCCCACCTGCGGGGGCAGTTCCTCCGCCTGAAACAGGAGCCCTATCCGGGAAAGGCTTCGGAAATCCGGATTTTCGCCGGCAAAACCCCACACGAGGAGCTGCGCTGGGCGGCCCAGCAAATCCGGCAGGAGCTGCGCGCCGGCGTACAGCCCCGGGAGATGGCCGTCCTGCTGGCGCAGGACGGGTACGCGGGGCAGTTGCCCTCCGTATTCGCCGATTACGGCGTCCCCCATTACCTGGCGGAGAAGGAGCCCGTGCTGGCCCATCCGCTGGTGCGCTGCCTGACGGACGCGCTGGACTGCATCCAGGCCGCCGCATGGAAGCAGGAGGACGTGCTGTCCTACGCCAAGAACCCCTTTTCCCCGCTGACGGCGGAGGAAGGCTGGGCGCTGGAAAACTGGGCGCTGCGCTTCGGCATCCGCGGCAGCCGTTGGACGCGGCCCTTTTCGGGCGGCGGGGACGAGGAGCGGGCGGCGGCGGAAGCCCTTCGCCAAAAGGCGGTTTCCCCGATTATAGCGCTGCGCGACGCGCTGGTTCAGGCAAAGGACGCCTCGGACTCGGTGCGCGCCGTGCTCGCCTTCCTGGAAAGCCTGGACGCCCACGGCCGGGTGACCCGGCTGGAGCAGGAGATGCTGGAGTGCGGGCTGCCCGAGCAGGCCTTGCGCACGCGGCAGGTATGGGACCAGCTCATCGGGCTTCTGGAACAGATGGACGAGCTGCTGGGGCGGGAGCGCATCCCCCTGGGCCGTTTCCCGGAGTGGCTGCGGGAGGGGCTGGGCATGACGGAGCTGTCCGCCTTGCCGCCCCAAGACAACTGCGTGCAGGCGGGCGCCCTGGGCCAGGTGATGGCCCGCAGGCCCAAAGCCGTGTTCATCCTGGGGCTCAACGGCGGCGCGCTGAACGTATCCGACGAGGCCCTGCTGGGCGACGGGGAGC
>JAAZAQ010000074.1 GCA_012514225.1 Clostridiales bacterium
CGCCGTGCTGTTCTACAAGGCGCTGCTGATGGGGGAGGAATAAAGGGGCGCGGCGTTTCCCGGGCCTCCGCCCGGGTATGCTGCCCCCGTCCCGGCGGGATTTGCCGGGAACAGGAGAAGGGAGGAGTCGATCATGCGCGGCATCGTGCCGTTTCTGTGGTTCGCGGACAACAACGCGGAGGAGGCGGTGAACTACTACTGCTCCGTGTTCCCGGGCAGCCGGGTTGTCCATATCCAGTACTACCCGGACGAAAAGCTGGACCCGCATTTCGAGGGCATGGCGGGCAAGGTGCTCACCTGCGAGTTTGAGCTGGACGGCCGGCGCCTCATGGCCATGGACGGCGGCCCGCATTTCCGGCTCAGCGAGGCGTTTTCCCTGCTGGTGGAGTGCGAGGGGCAGGAGGAAATCGACTTTTACTGGGAAAGGCTGTCGCACGTGCCGGAAAGCGAACAGTGCGGCTGGTGCAAGGACCGCTTCGGCCTCTCCTGGCAGATTGTGCCCCGGGATATCGGGCGGCTGATGGCGACGGACGCCGCTGTCCGGAAGATGACGGGCATGAAGAAAATCGTCATCCGGGAGCTGGAAGCGGCGAAATAAAAGGCGGGCGGCATATATTGAAGCGCGGCGATGAGCCGCACATTCTGACTGTCAATCAACCTGGCGACAGCGGTGAAAAGCAGGGGGAATCGAGGGGCGGCAGACCCCTGATGGTAATCGTGTCGTCCGGCAATGCCTGCCGCGCGGGGCGTTTTCGCGAAAAGCGAAATCATTCCTCAGCCATCCTCCGAACCGAAAAGGTCCGTGGACCTTTTTCGACAAGCAAGAAGCGCGGCGACAAGCCGCGCTTCAGGCATTCCGGAGGCTTTGAGGCGCCCTCAGGCCTCCATGGGCGAGGGCAGCATCAGCATCCAGTGGAAGCCGAACTTGTCCCTCAGCTGCCCGTACAGGGGGCTGAAGAAGGTGGGCTCCAGCGGCATCAGGATTTCCCCGTCCCGGGCCAGGAACTCGAAGGTGCCGCGGATGCGGTCCTCCTCGTCGTGGGTGACGGTAATCCAGACGCTGCTGCCCGGAGGGGTCGGAATCTGCCCGGGCATCTCGTCGGACATCATGATGTCCCCGGCGTAGGTCTTGAGGTTGGAATAGATGACGAGGTTTTCCATGCCCTTTGACTGTGCCTGGTCTTCCTGGGGCATCTGCGAGAAACGCATGACGTAGGGGTCCGGCGCGTTGAAGGCCTTCTGGTAGTAGGCGAGGGCCTCCGCCGTGTTGCCGCCGAAGTTCAGGTATACGTCGATCATGTTCGTCCTTTCCGCGCGTTCCGCGCCGCGTGGCCGCCGTTCGCGGGCTGTCCTTCCGCCCGCCCGCGGAATATACCCGGCCCGCGCGCCGCTATGCGCCGCGCGTTTTCCGCGCTTCGCTCCGGGCGGAAAACCATGTCCGAAAATGGCGGGAAACGCGGGGCGCGGGTGGTATACTCCGGGTGGACGGAAGGGAAAGGGGGACGAGGGCGTGCAGGGGAGCCGCGCGGAGCTGTACGCGGCCTTCAAGGCCAAGGACAGCCGTTTCGACGGCCGGTTTTTCGTGGGCATCCGGACGACGGGCGTGTACTGCCGCCCCGTCTGCCGCGCGCGGCTGGCCAAAGCGGAGAACTGCGAATACTTTGCCTCGGCCGCCGCCGCGCAGCAGGCCGGGTACCGTCCCTGCCTGATGTGCAGGCCGGAGCAGGCGCCCGGGCTTTGCCCGGCGGACGGGGCCGGCGCGGTGGCCGCCCGGGCGGCGCTGATGATGGAAGCGCTGCCGGGGGAGGGGGAGAGCCTGGACACGGTGGCCCGGACGCTGGGTTACAGCCCCCGGCACCTGCGGCGGCTGTTCGTCGCGGCGTTCGGCGTCACGCCGGTCGGGTACGCGCAGGCCAGCCGGCTGCTGCTGGCCAAAAACCTGCTGACCGACACCGGCCTGTCCGTCACGGAGGTCGCGATGGCGGCGGGGTTTGGCAGCTTGCGGCGCATGAACGGCCTGTTTAAGAAGCAGTACCGCCTGTCCCCCACCGCCCTGCGCAGGCAGGCGGCGGGCGGCGCGCCCGGCCGGGGCGTCACGGTGGCGCTGGGCTACCGCCCGCCCTACCCCTTTGGGGAGACGCTCCGCTTCCTGGCGCAGCGCGCCATCCCGGGCGTGGAAACGGTGGAAAACGGGGAATACGCCCGGACCGTCCGGCTGCGCGGCCGGGACGGCGGGGCGCTGACGGGCTGGATTCGGATCGGCCACCTGCCCGGGCGCGGCGCTTTGGGCGTCACCCTGAGCGAGACGCTGGTGCCGGCCCTTCCCCAGGTCCTGTCCCGCGTCAAGCGGCTGTTCGACCTGTACTGCGAGCCGGACGCGGTCTACCGGGCCCTGGAGGGGATGAACAGGCTGCGCCCGGGGCTGTGCCGGCCCGGGACCCGCGTTCCGGGGTGCTTCGACCCCTTCGAGATGGCGGTCCGGGCGGTGCTGGGGCAGCAAATCACGGTGAAGGCGGCCAACACCCTGGCCGGACGGCTGGCCCTGGAGCTGGGAACGCCGGTGGAGACCGGCATCCCCGGCCTGGCGCGCGCCTTTCCGGAAAAGGAGGATATCCTGGCCCTGGGCGGCGGAATCCGGGAGCGCCTGGGCGCCCTGGGCGTCCTCTCCGCGCGCGCCGACTGCATCCTCGGCCTGGCCGGGGCGCTGTCCCGGGGCGAGGTTGCGCTGGACCTATCCGCCGACCCGGAGCGGGACATCGAAAAGCTGAAGGAAATCCGCGGCATCGGGGACTGGACCGCCCAGTACCTCGCGATGCGCGCCATGGGCTGGCCGGACGCCTTCCCGGCGGCGGACGCGGGCCTGAAGAAGGCGCTGCCGGGAAGGACCCCCGGGGAGCTGCGGGCCCTGGCGGAGGCGTGGCGGCCCTGGCGCAGCTACGCGGTGATGAATCTGTGGAACGCGCTGCCGTGACCGGAAGGCCGGGCGGCGGGGACGGGCGGCCGGGAAAGCGCGCCGCCGGGAAGAGGGAGGGAAAAGTGGATACCTATACGGCGGACTGTCTCACGCCCATCGGGCGGTTCATTCTGGCCAGCGACGGGGAACGCCTCGTCGGGGCCTGGCTCATGGGGCAAAAGCATTTTGGCGGGAAGCGCGCGGGCAGCCTGGTCCCGCGGGACGGCGTCCCCGTCCTCGCCCTGGCCGCCCGGTGGCTGGACCGCTACTTCGCCGGGGAAAAGCCCGGGGCGGAGGAGCTGCCCCTGGCCCCGGAGGGCACCCGCTACCAGCGGGCGGTGTGGGACGTCCTGCGGGACATCCCCTACGGAGAGGTCAAAAGCTACGCGGAGGTCGCCGCGGCGGCCGCGAAGCGGATGGGCACGTCGTCCGCCTCCGCGCGCGCGGCCGGCGGCGCCGTCGGCCGCAATCCCCTCTCCGTCTTCATCCCCTGCCACCGGGTGGTGGGGGCGGGGGGAAGCCTGACCGGGTACGCCGGCGGGCTGGACCGGAAGGAATGGCTGCTGCGGCACGAGGGGGCGATTGAACCATCCGCGAC
>JAAZAQ010000075.1 GCA_012514225.1 Clostridiales bacterium
CGCTGGAGGACGCGAAGGCCTGGCTGGAGGACGCGAAGTCTGTCGTCATCATCCCCGGCTACGGCATGGCGCTCTCCCAGGCGCAGGAGCGGGTAAAGCGGCTGCAGGACGCGCTGAGCGCGAAGGGCAAGGCTGTGCGCTATGCGATTCACCCGGTGGCGGGCCGCATGCCCGGGCACATGAACGTGCTGCTGGCCGAGGCGGACGTCCCCTATGAGTCGCTGCTTGAGATGGACGAGGTCAACCCCGATTTCCCGGACACGGACCTGGCGCTGGTGGTGGGCGCGAACGACGTGGTGAACCCGGCGGCGAACACCGCGCAGGGCACGCCGATTTACGGGATGCCCATCCTGGAGGCGGGGAAGGCGAAGCACCTGGTCATCTGCAATTTCGACGACAAGCCGGGCTACGCCGGCGTGCCCAACCCGCTTTACCAGCCGCGACCCAACGTGCTGCTGCTGCTGGGCGACGCCAAGGACAGCCTGGACAAGCTGCTGGAACGGGTCTGATTGACGGACGACGCGGGAACGCCGGCTGACAGCCGGCGTTCTTCCTGTTGACTTGTCATCAATGTGATTGGCCTGGGCGGTTCCTCTAAGCTTGAAAGGGCGGCCTTCAGGCCTTGGGACCGGGCCGGCAGAGCAGCGCGGACGGCCCCGAGAAGCGCAGGGGATACCCGTCCGCCGGGAGCAGCGCGGTGCCGCCCTTTGGCAGGGCCAGCGCGCCGTCGTCCCAGGCGAGGGCGCCGCCGTCAATGGCGGTCAGGATGGAAAAACGCGCCCTGTCCGGGCTGATTTGAAGGCCATCGCATGCCGATAGCCGTTCCAGCGTGAAATAGGGGGTGTCCAGCAGCCGTTCGCGCCGCCCCTCGGCATCGGCGTGAAGGGGCACGGGGTTTGCGGCCACCGGCCTGGAATCCACGCGGAGAACGTCCAGGGATTCCCGCAGGTGCAGTTCGCGCGGCTTGCCGTCCCGGCCCGTCCGTTCCCAGTCATACAGGCGGAAGGTCAGGTCGCTGGACTGCTGGATTTCGTACAGCAGCAGCCCGCCCCCGATCGCGTGCACGGTGCCCTCGGGGATGTACAGGGCGTCCCCCGGCCTGACCGCGACGCGCCGCAGCAGCGGCTCGACGGCGCGGCTGCCCTCCGCGGCCCGAACGACCTCCTCCCGGCTCACGCCGTCCCGGAAACCGCACACCAGGCTGGCGCCCGCCTCCGCCTCCAGCACGACCCAGGCTTCGTTCTTGCCCCGCTTGCCGTAATGCGCCCGCGCGTAATCGTCGCCGGGGTGAACCTGCACGCTCAGCGGCTCCCGCGCGTCGAGCAGCTTGAGGAGCAGGGGAAAGTCGCCCTTTATTGCCGTTCCGGTCAGCGCCTGCCCGTACAAGCCGACCAGCTCGTGAAGCGGCCTGCCGCCTGTGTCCCGGCTTTCCAGCCCCGGCACACAGGAGACCTCCAGGCTCTCCCCGGTGGCCGCGTCCGGGGTGTCCTTGCCGAAAACCGCCTTCAGGCGGCTGCCGCCCCAGGGGGTCTGCGCCCCGTGACGCCAGGCCGGGCGCATGAGAAGGGGGGACAGCGGCACGGCTATACCAGGCTGCGCGTCGCGACCAGGCTCACGCCCGTGCCCGCCGCGTCTTCCAGCAGCACGTCCCCGATGAGAATGGGCGGCTTGAGTTTGAGACCGCGGATGGCGGCCATGACGTCCATGATTTTTTCCTTGGGGACGGGCTCCCGGGTCTTCAGGCTGACAGGACGGGCGCTGCCCTCGACCGGCGCCACCGCCGTCACCATGCGCATCGGCCGGACGCTTTCCTGCCGCGCGTAGACCTCGCCGCGCTTGCAGCTGTTGTTCTCGACCCTGACGACCTGCCCGTCCTCCACCGTCACCGTCATCCGGCAGCCGACGGGACAGCTGATGCAGGTGATGCGCTGTTCCTCGCGCATCACAGGCCCTCTTTGCCGGCCAGCAGCTCGATGGCGCGGAAGAAAATCTTCACGCTGCTCACCAGGCCGTTGATGCTGATGCGCTCGTCCGCCTGGTGCGCGAGGTCCGGGTCCCCCGGGAAGCTGACGCCGAAGGCCACGCCCTGCTCCAGCAGCCGCGCGTAGGTACCGCCGCCGGTCGACAGGGCTTTTTTCTCCAGGCCCGTCACCTCGTGGTAGGCCTGCAGCAGCCCCTGCACCAGGGTGCTGGATTCCGGCACGTAATGCGGCTCCTTGAAAGAGGCCTGCCTGACCTCGAACTCCGTCAGGTGGGCGGCCACGACGTCGCGCAGCACCGCGCCATTGACCAGCAGGGGGTAGCGGATGTCCAGCGTGCCGAACAGACGCCCTTCCTCGATGCGCAGGATGCCCAGGTTGCAGGTCAGCTTTCCGGACGGCTTGTCCTCCGACTGGATGCCCAGGCCCTCGCCGTAGTACTGGGTGCCCACCGCCTCGGCCAGCTGCTTGAGGGGGCCTTCGACGCCCAGCTCCTTGAGCGTGATGAGCAGCTGGCCCAGCGCGTTGCGCGCCAGCTCGGGATAGGCCGCGTGCCCGTTGACGCCCGTCGCGACCAGGTGCA
>JAAZAQ010000076.1 GCA_012514225.1 Clostridiales bacterium
CCATGATGGGCTTCGAGCCGCCGGACAGCGGGCGCGTCTGGGGAGAGAACCTCTTCTTCAGCCGCATGGAGGAAAAGACCGGGCTGCGCTTCCGGTTTTCGCAATTCTCCGACGCCGGGGACTACCGTGTCGCGCTGGACGCGCTGAAAACGGGGGACAGGCCCCTGCCGGACGTCCTGTTCAAGGCGCGGCTGACGCCCGCAGACGCGCGGGAACTGTACGAAGCCGGCGTGCTGACGGACCTGGCCCCCCTCCTGCAGCGATACGCCCCCGCGTTCCATGCGCGGCTGAACAGCGACCCGGACCTGGCGCGCGCCGTCACGCTGGCGGGCGGCGCGATTCCGGCGCTGCCCCATTTGTCCGAAATCCCGGCGCAAAACGTGCTGTGGGTCAACCGGGAATGGCTGGAGCGCCTGAACCTGGACCTGCCTGAAACGGTGGAGGACCTGCGCCTTGCGCTGGAGGCGTTCCGGGGGCGCGACCCAAACAGGAACGGCCGCGCGGACGAGATTCCGCTGAGTTTCCAGGGCGCCTATGACCTCAAATACCTGGCGCACGCCTGGGGCTTCGCGGCGAACGATTTCAACGTCTTCGTCAAAGACGGCGCTGTGCGCTTTATGCCGCTGGAGGAAGGGTTCCGGCCTTTTGTCCGCTGGCTGCGGGACGCCTGGGATGCGGGGCTGCTGGACCCGAACGCATTTTCCGGCCTGGACGCCGCCCGCCGCCAGAGCGAACCGAAGGCGGCCAACCGGCTGGGCGCCTTCTTCGCGCCCAGCCCGGTGCACCTGGTGCCGGTGGAGTGGGCGGGGCAATACGCCGCCCTGCCGCCGATTCCCCATGAGGGCAAGGTCGTGTACCGCACCGTCGCCAGCCCCGTCTTCTATGGGGCCTTCGCGGTGACGACCGCCTGCCCGGACATCGGGCGCGCGCTCTCCTGGGCGGACAACCTGTATACGCCGGAAGGCGCCATCCTGGCCGCCGTGGGCGCGGAAGGCGCGGATTACGTGATGGACGGCGACGGCACCTGGCGGCTGCTGCAGGAAGGGCAGGGGGAAGGCTATCTCGCCCGCTCGGTCATCGCCACCGATTATTCCGCGCCCGGCGTCTCCCCGGACGCGTTCTTCCGGCAGTTTACCGACCCGATGGTCAAATCCCTGGGCGAACAGGCGGACGGAGTCGCCGCGGCGGCGAAAGACCCCTTCCCGCCCTTTGCCTTAAGCCGCGCGCAGGAGAAGGAAATCGGCCCGCTCCAGGCGGTTCTGGGGCGTTACGTGGACGAGTCCCTCGCGCGTTTCGTCACCGGGGAGTGGCAGGCGACGGAGGAGCAGTTCGACGCGTTCGAAGCGGGCCAGGAAGAGCGCGGCGTCGACCGCTTTATCGCCTTCTGGCAGCGGATTTATGATGGGGGAACGAGCGATGCGGATTGATGCGGCCAAGGAATGGCTGGCCTCTGCGCAAGGGCGGGCGAGGCTTTCCTCCCTCTACGGCCCTGGCGGGGGAGGGGCGGAACGGTACGCCGCGCTGCTGGAGGAATACCGCCGGCATTTCCCGGAGCCCGCGCGGCTGGTGATGGCCTGCGCCCCGGGCAGGGCGGAAATCCTGGGAAACCATACCGACCACAACCACGGCAAGGTGCTGGCGGCCGCGGTCAGCCTGGACGCGGCGGCGGTGTTTTCCCCGCGGGAGGATTTGCGCGTCCGGCTGTTCAGCGAGGGGTACCCGCCCCTGTCGCTGGACTTGTCCAGCCTGTCCGCAGACCCGGCGGAAGCCGCCACGACCGCCTCCCTGGTCCGCGGCGTCGCCGCAGGGCTCAAACTGCGGGGCAGGCCGTACGGGGGCTTCGACGCCGTCGTGTCGTCCCGGGTGTTTTCCGGCTCCGGGCTATCATCCTCCGCGTCCTTTGAGGTGCTCATGTGCGCGGTACAGGACGCGCTCTACGGCGGCAATTCGCTGGACCCCGTCACCCGCGCGCAGGTCGGCCAGCATGCGGAAAACGCGCATTTCATGAAGCCCAGCGGCCTGATGGACCAGATGGCCTCCTCCTTCGGCGGGTTCATCGCCATCGACTTCCGGAATCCCCAGCCTTTGGTGGAATCGCTGCCGTCCTCCTTTTCAGGCGCGGGCCACGCGATGGTCATCGTCGACACCGGCAGCAGCCACGGCGACCTGACGGACGCTTACAGCTCCATCCCCCTGGAAATGAAGGCGGCGGCCGGGACGATGGGGGGCCGGGTGCTGCGGGACGTGCCGTACGCGGTTTTTCTGGAGAATCTGCCGGAGGTCCGGGCGAAGGCTGGGGACCGCGCCTGCCAGCGGGCGATGCACTTCTATCAGGAAAACCGGCGTGTGGACCTGGCGGCGGCGGCGCTCAAGGCGGGCGATTTCGAGGGTTTCCTGGCCGCGGTCAACGCCTCCGGGCTGTCCTCCTGGACGCTGCTGCAGAACATCAGCGTCGGCGCGCGGGAGCAGCCGCTGGCGCTGGCCCTGGCGCGCGCGCAGGAGCTGCTGCAGGGGAAGGGCGCCTGCCGCGTACACGGCGGGGGCTTCGCGGGCACGACGCTCAACTTCGTCCCCCGGGGAACGCTGCCCGGTTTCGTCCTGGGGATGGAGGCAATTTTCGGCGCCGGATGCTGCCACGAGCTGGACGTCCGCAGCGAGGGGCCCGCCGTTTTGTTTTCCGCTTGACGAAGTGAAGGGGCGGTGCTACATTGAACACAGTTGAATACCAAGTGTCTTCGGGGCGGGGTGAGATTCCCCACCGGCGGTAAAGCCCGCGAGCCATCAGGCTGACATGGTGAGATTCCATGGCCGACAGTACAGTCTGGATGAGAGAAGACAG
>JAAZAQ010000008.1 GCA_012514225.1 Clostridiales bacterium
CCATTTACACCATCGCGACCAACGACTTTACCGCCGCGGGCGGCGACACCTACTACGCCTTCCGCTTCCCCAACGCCACCAGCGGCTACAAGACGGGCCTCGCCCTGGAGGACGCCCTGGTCAACTATGTCACACAGGTGCTGGGCGGCGTGGTCTCGGAGCAGTACGCACAGCCCCAGGGCAGGATTACGGTCATCCGCTGAGCCCGGTGACCTTCCGCAATCGCGGGACATAAAAGTCAGGCGCGCCTCTTATAGCGCGTCTGACCGCTTTCATTGGAGTTTAGCGAAGAACCAGGTTGAGCAGCCGGCCGGGGACGAAGACGCATTTGAGCACCTGCCTGTCCCCGACAAGGCGGAGAACCTCCTCGTGCCGCATGAGCGAGGCCTCGCCCTCCTCCCTGCCCAGGCCGGCGGGCACCATCAGGCGGGCCTTGACCTTGCCGTTCACCTGCACGGCGATTTCCACCTCGTCCTCCGCCAGGTATTCTTCCTCATATGACGGCCAGGGCTGGTCGTGGACGAAGCCCGGGTAGCCCTGGGCCTGCCAGATTTCCTCGCTGATGTGCGGCGCGACCGGGTAGAGCAGCAGCAGCAGGGCCTTCAAATCCCCGGCGGTCACCCGCCCGGCGTCGAAAAAGGCGTTGACCAGCGTCATCATCTGGGCCACGGCGGTGTTGTACTTCATCCGCTCGTAGTCCTCCCCCACCTTCCTAACGCTTTGGTTGACCGGCACCCGCAGCCCGGGGCTGTACCCGGAAGCGCGGTTGTCCACCATGTCCTGCAGGCGCCAGACGCGCTCCAGGAAGCGGCGGCAGCCGCGCGCGCCGTTCATGCTCCAGGGGATGGCCTGGTCGAAGGCGCCCATGAACATCTCGTAGAGCCGGAAGGCGTCCGCGCCGATTTCATCCACCAGGTCGTCGGGGTTGATGACGTTTCCGCGGGACTTGGACATCTTCTCGCCGTTCTCGCCCAGAATCATCCCGTGGCTGGTGCGCTTCCGGTAGGGCTCCGGCGCCCGGACCTGGCCGATGTCGTGCAGGAACAGGTGCCAGAAGCGGCTGTAGAGCAGGTGCAGCGTGGTGTGCTCCATGCCGCCGTTGTACCAGTCCACCGGCATCCAGTAGTCCAGCGCCTTCCGGGAGGCGTACTCCCCGTCGTTGTGCGGGTCGCAGTAGCGCAGGAAGTACCAGCTGGAGCCTGCCCACTGGGGCATGGTATCGGTTTCCCGCCGCGCGGGACCGCCGCAGGCGGGGCAGGGGACGTTGACCCAGTCGGTGATGGCCGCCAGCGGGCTCTCCCCCGAGTCGGTCGGCTCGTAGCGCGCCACCTCCGGCAGCAGGAGGGGCAGGTCGCTTTCCTTCAGCGGCACCGTGCCGCAGGCGGGGCAGTGCACGATGGGGATGGGCTCGCCCCAGTAGCGCTGGCGGCTGAACACCCAGTCGCGCAGTTTGTAGTTGACCTGGCGCGCGGCGATGCCCTTCCCGACCAGCCAGTCGGCCATAGCCTCCTTGGCCTGCTCCACCTTCATGCCGTCGAGGAAGCCGGAGTTGACCATCACGCCGTCCTCGATGTCGGTAAAGGCTTCCTTTGAGACATCGCCGCCCGCCACCACCTCGACGACGGGCAGGCCGAAGGCCTTTGCGAACTCCCAGTCACGCTGGTCGTGCCCGGGCACCGCCATGATGGCGCCGGTGCCGTAGCTCATCAGCACGTAGTCGCTGACCCAGACGGGAATCTCACGCCCCGTCGCGGGGTTGACGGCCTTCACACCCAGGATTTCCACGCCGGTCTTCTGCTTTTGCAGCTCGGTGCGCTCAAAGTCGCTCTTGCGCGCGGCCGCTTCCCGGTATTCCGCCAGCGCGGCCAGGTTTTCAATCCGCCCGGCCAGCTCGTCCACCAGCGGATGCTCAGGCGAGAGCACCATGTAGGTGGCGCCGAAAAGCGTGTCCGGCCGGGTAGTGAAGACGCGCAGCGGCGCCTTGGCGCCCGGCACCGCGAAATCCACCTCGCAGCCCTCGCTGCGCCCGATCCAGTTGCGCTGCTGCGCCTTGACGCGGTCGATAAAGTCCACCGTGTCCAGGCCGTCCAAGAGCTTCTGGGCGTAGCGGGTGATGGCCAGCATCCACTGGTTCTTGACCCGGCGGGTGACCTCGTGCCCGCAGCGCTCGCATTCCCCGCCGACCACTTCCTCGTTGGCCAGGCCAATCTTGCAGCGGGGGCACCAATTGATGGGCATCTGCGCCTTGTAGGCCAGGCCGTGCTCAAAGAGCTTCAGGAAAATCCACTGCGTCCACTTGTAGTACTTCGGGTCGGTGGTGTCCACTTCCCGCGAATAGTCGAAGGAAAAGCCCAGGCGCTTGAGCTGGCGCCGGAAATGGTCGATGTTCTGCCGGGTGACTCGCGCGGGCGGCACGTGGTTGGCGATGGCGTAGTTCTCCGTCGGCAGGCCGAAGGCGTCCCAGCCGATGGGGTAGAGCACGTTGTACCCCTCCATCCGCCGCTTGCGGGCGATGATGTCCAGCGCCGTGTTGCTGCGCGGATGGCCCACGTGCAGCCCCGCGCCGGAGGG
>JAAZAQ010000077.1 GCA_012514225.1 Clostridiales bacterium
ACGGAGAACGCGCTGGAGCCCTATCCGGAAGAAGGCGCGGGCGTCCGTTTTTTATTCATCGGGCGCGTCATGCGCAACAAGGGCGTGGAGGAACTGCTTTCCGCCATGGCCCGTGTGAAGGAACGCCATCCTGGCGCCTCTCTGACCCTGGTGGGCGAGCCGGACGAGGATTACGAGAGCCGGCTGCGCGGGCTGGAAACCGGCGGGCACCTGCGCTACCTGGGTTACCGCCGGGATGTCCACGCGCAGATAGCCGCCGCCCACTGCCTGGTGCTGCCCACCTACCACGAGGGGATGTCCAACGTCCTCCTGGAGGCGGCGTCGGCCGGCCGGCCGGTCATCGCGTCGCGGATTCCCGGCTGCGTGGAGGCATTCGACGAAGGCGTCAGCGGATTTGGCTGCGAGCCCAGGGATCCGGACAGCCTGCTTGCGGCGATGGAGTGCTTGATCGCCCTGCCGCATGCGCAGCGCGCGGAAATGGGCCGCCGCGGCCGCCAGAAGGTGGAGCGGGAGTTCGACCGCAGCCTGGTGGTGGGCGCTTATATGGAGGAAATCGACAGCATTCGGGAGGAGATCGGTCAGCATGGACAAGCTCTATGAAAAGCTGGTAAAACGGGAAGAAAGGCTCTCCCTGGTGGGCCTGGGGTACGTGGGCATGCCCATCGCGGTGGCCTTCGCCAAAAAGCTCGACGTCGTCGGCTTTGACATCAGCAGTCACAAGATCGAGCAGTACAAGAGCGGTGTCGACCCGACGCGGGAGGTGGGGGACGAGACCATCAAAGGGACGTCGGTGCGCTTCACCAGCGACCCGGAGGATTTAAGAACCGCGAAGTTCCACATCGTCGCGGTGCCCACCCCCGTGAAGGACGACCACACGCCCGACCTGGGGCCCGTCATCGGCGCCAGCCACACCCTGGGGAAGCACTTGGTTCCCGGCAGCGTGGTGGTGTACGAGTCCACCGTCTACCCCGGCGTGACGGAGGAGGTCTGCGTCCCCATCCTGGAAAGGGAGTCCGGGCTTAAATGCGGCGTGGATTTCAAGGTCGGCTATTCGCCTGAGCGTATCAACCCCGGCGACAAGGTGCATCGCCTGGAGACCATCGTCAAGGTGGTTTCTGGCATGGACGCGGAGACGCTGGAATGCGTGGCCAGGGTTTACGAGCTGGTGGTGGACGCGGGCGTCCACCGGGCGCAGAGCATCCAGGTTGCGGAGGCCGCCAAGGTCATCGAGAACAGCCAGCGGGATATCAACATCGCCTTCATGAACGAGCTGTCCATCATCTTCAACCGGATGGGCATAGACACCAAGTCCGTGCTGGAGGCGGCGGGCACCAAGTGGAATTTTCTCAAGTTCACCCCCGGCCTGGTCGGCGGCCACTGCATCGGGGTGGACCCCTATTACCTGACCTACCGCGCAGAGCAGATGGGCTACCATAGCCAGATCATCCTGGCCGGCCGCCGCATCAACGACGACATGGGCCGCTACGTGGCGGAAAACCTGGTCAAGTCGCTCATCCGCTCCGACCGCCCCGTCAAGGGGGCAAAGGTGGCTATCCTGGGCTTTACCTTCAAGGAAAACTGCCCGGACACCCGCAACACCCGCGTGGTTGACATTTGCAAGGAACTGGCGGAATATGGCATTGACCCGCTGGTCGCAGACCCCGAGGCCGACGCGGAGGAAGCGATGCGCGAGTACGGCATCAGTTTCGTGCCGGTCGGGGACATCCGGGGGATGGACGCGGTGGTTCTGGCGGTTGCGCACGATTGTTTCAGGGATTTGACCATGCCGGACTTCGCATCCATGTTCAACGACGGCCACAAGGTTCTGCTGGACCTGAAAGGCCTGCTGGACCGGGAGGCGTACGAGCGCGCTGGATATCTCTACTGGAGGCTGTGATTTTGGCTGGTTATGGCGAAGGATTCGAGGCGGGCACCCGCTTCCTTGTAACCGGCGGCGCGGGATTCATCGGGTCCAACCTGTGCGAGGCCTTGCTGGAGGCCGGCTATTTTGTCCGCTGCCTGGACAACTTTTCCACCGGGAAGCGTGAAAATATCGCCGGTTTTCTTTCCAGCCCGCGCTTCGAACTGATGGAAGGCGATATCCGTGACCCGGATGTTTGCCTCGCGGCCTGCGACGGGATTGATTTCGTCTCCCACCAGGCGGCCTGGGGCAGCGTTCCGCGCAGCATCGAGTTCCCCCTGCTGTACGAGGACATCAACATCCGCGGCACGCTCAACGTGCTGGAAGCGGCCCGGCAAAGGAAGGTCAGGCGCTTGGCGCTCGCGTCCAGCTCCTCCGTGTACGGGGACGACCAGCGGCTGCCAAAGCGGGAGGGGCAGGAAGGGAAAGCCCTGTCCCCCTACGCGCTGACCAAGCAGGTCAACGAGCTGTACGCCCGGCTGTACAACGACTTGTACGGCCTGCCCACCATCGCGCTTCGCTATTTCAACGTGTTCGGCCGCCGGCAGGACCCGGACGGCGCTTATGCCGCCGTCATCCCGAAGTTTGTGACGGCGCTGAAGAACGGCAGGGCGCCGACCATCCATGGCGACGGCCTGCAATCCAGGGATTTCACCTATATCGACAACGTCATCCAGGCCAACATCAAGGCGCTGTCCGCACAGGATCACGCCTGCGGGAAAGCCTACAACGTCGCCTGCGGCGGGCAGGAAACCCTGCTGGGCATTTATCAGGCCATCTCACAGGCCATGGGCATGGAGAACGTAAGCCCGGTCTTCGGCCCCCCGCGCCCAGGGGACATCCGCCACAGCAACGCGGACATCACGCTTGCGCGGGACAACCTGGGCTATAAGCCGGAATGGGATTTTGGGCGCGGAATCCTGGCGGCGATCGATTGGTACACGAAGGGAGAGGGAAATGGGATTTCTTGAGAAAGTCTATGAACGCTCCCCTCTGCCGTTTCAAAACCTGATGACCACGGTGGCCGGCTATCAGAAAAACCGTACGCGCTATGGCCAGATTTATTGGGAGCATCGCGCTTTCCTGCGCGAGTTTGACAATTGGCCGCTGGACAGGCAGCAGGCCTACCAGATGGAAGAGCTGAAAAAGCTGCTGGCTTTCGCGGTTGCCCACAGCGATTTCTACAGGGAACTGTATGCGGGCATCGACGTCGCCTCCATTCAGCGCATCGAGGATCTGCAACGCCTGCCCATTGTGGACAAGGAGGCCCTTCGCGTCAACCTTTCCCGGGTGCAGACCCAGGGGGAAAAAGGCGCCGTGGTGGAGCATACGGGCGGGACGACCGGGAAATCCCTGGTGGTGCTGCAGCGCGTATCGGACAGCATGCGCCGCATGGCGACGCTGGATCATTTCAAGGCCCGGGTCGGGTTTGAACACCGGCGGATGAAGCGGGCGACCTTCAACGGGAAGCATATCGTGCCGCCAGGCCAGAAAAGCAAGGTGTTCTGGCGCTACAACGCGGCCTGCAAGCAGATGATCTACTCCTCCTTCTTCATCACCGAAGACAACATCCCCTATTACCTGAACGGCCTTCGCCGCTTCCAGCCCGACGCGCTGGACGGGTTTTTTACCTGTATGACGGACATCGCCCATTACCTGCACCGGAAGGGGGAGAAACCCGGGTTTTCTCCAAAGGCGATCTTCCCCACTTCGGAAACCGTGTCGCCGCTGGGGCGCGCGTTGCTGGAGGAAGTGTTCGGCTGCAAGGTATACGACCAGTACGCCTCCAGCGAAGGGGCGCCTTTCGTCACGGATTGTGCGCACCAGACCCTGCACATGGACCTTTCCTCCGGCGTGCTGGAACACTTCGGTGAAAACGACGAAGTGCTGATTACCAGTTTCTCCACCTACGCCACGCCGCTCATCCGCTACCGCATCGGGGACAGCATGATCTTTGCGCCGGAGGGGACGACCTGCCCCTGCGGCATGCAGGCCCCTGTCGTTGAGTCCATCCAGGGAAGGAGCCTGGATTTTCTGTATACGCCCCAGGGAGCGCGCGTCAATGCCGGCAACGTGGCCAATCTGCTCAAGAACATGCCCAACGCCGTCATCCGCGCCCAGTTCCGGCAGGTGAAGCTGGACGAGATAACGGCCTTGCTGGAGGTTGACAAATCCTTGTATCGGGAGGAGCACGACCGGTTGCTCCGCCAGGAGTTCCTTCACAAGTTTGGGCCGCAGATGCGCGTCAATATCGAGCATCTGGATGAAATTCCCCGGGAAACCAGCGGGAAGTTCAGGATGATCAAGAACGATGTCCAGCTTTAATCTCGTTCGCAAAAACGGGTTGCCCTGGTATGATTGTCTCCTGATCCTGGGCCT